>CAMMTE010000023.1:0-12926 GCA_946499755.1 uncultured Mycoplasmatota bacterium | reverse complement strand
GATTTATGTGACTGAAAGTCAATGGATATTATCCGCCAGTGCCTAACATATTATATTCAAAACTTATAAAAGTAAAATAGATTTATAAAATGGTGCCTGTATCCGGACTTGAACCGGAACTCTATTGCTAGAAGTAGATTTTGAGTCTACCGCGTCTACCAATTCCGCCATACAGGCATAACTAGATTATAGCATAGTTTTCTATAATCTGTATATATTAATTTTCTTCTTTATATTTAGATTGATATAAGTCTACATCTTCTTCTCTTTCTTTTTCTTCTTCTTCTAAGAAATCTCTCATATCAGGTAGTTCATCTATAGAAGATAGCCCAAAATAATCTAAAAACTCACTTGTAGTCTCATATAGAATAGGTCTACCTGGCATATTACTTCTACCACTTTCTTTAATAAGACCTTTTGCAACTAGTTTTCTTATAATATGATTATTAGATATCCCTCTTAACTCATCTACTTTAACTCTTGTAATAGGTTGATTATAAGCGATAATAGCAAGAGTCTCCAAAGCTGCTTGACTTAAATTATTATTATCTTCTGTTGTTAATAGTTTTTGATAATACATATTATGTTCTTTCTTAGTAGTGAGTTTTAATTTATCTCCTAGAAAGTCTATTCTAATGCCTCTACTATCACTTTGATAATCAGTTTGTAATTCTTTAATTAATTCTTTAACATCGTCTTTAGATATTTCTAATACTCTACTTATCTCATCAAGGTCAAGGCCATCATCACCTACTACAAATAATAAACCTTCTAATACTGCTTTTAAATTCATTATGATACCCCCTCTACGATAATATCACTAAATAGTTCTTCTTGTTTAATTAATAATTCTTTATTTCTAGCCATATCAAGTATTGCAAGAAATGTTGCCACTATATATTCTTTGGTTGAAACAGGGAAAAGTTTAAAGAAACTTACCCTTTTTTCTTTCTTTAAGATACTTTTTATCTCTAATTTTCTGCTTGATACAGTTATTTCTTTCATAGTTACTTTAGTAGATAAAGGTTTCTCTTCACTTTTTCTTACTAAAAACTTCTTAAAAGCATCTACTAATAAATCAAGAGAGCCTTCTCCTGTTATTATAGTATTTTCTTCTATATAATTATTAATATTTTCTGGTAGTTTAGTATGAATCTCTTGTCTTTTACTTTCATTTTCTTTTAATGTCTTAGTTATTTCTTTATAAGCTTGATACTCTAATAGTCTTGCTACTAACTCTTCTCTTGGGTCTTCTTCCTCTACCTCTTCTTCATCTACTTTAGGTCTTGGTAGTAACATTCTTGCCTTTATCAAAGTAAGTTCACTTGCCATTACGAGGTAAGCGGATGCGATATCTAAGTTTTGTTCTTTCATTTTATGAATATAATCTAAGTACTGTCTTGTAATACTTTCTATTTCAATATCGAAAATATCCATCTTATTTTCTTTTATCAAGTGAAGGAGCAAATCAAGTGGCCCTTCAAATACTTCTAATTTTAAATCCATAATAAGCTCCTTACCTTTCTATAGGTATTATAACAAGTATAAAGACTTTTTTCAAATTATTTAATTGATAAAGATAATAAACAATTATATAATATCATTATTAGATGGAGAGTTAATTATGAAAATAAAAGAAAAATTAGAAAGAGTAATTATTAATGAAGAAGTATTAGAAAATATAAAAAATGATTTAGAAGCAATTCTTGATAAATTGAATAATTGTTTAGATTTTAATGAGGAAAAAGAACTAATCATAAAATTTAATAATGTTAGAGATAATTATTTAACTTTATATTGGATTAGCTATATAGGATATTTAAAAGATACTAAAAATAAAAAATATTTAGAAACAGAAACGATTATGGGTAAATATGAACCTATTATTAATAACTTAATCTATGATTATTATAAAGTTTTATCTTCTTCTAAAAATAAAGAAAAGCTAGAAAAATTTATTGGTAAACGAGCCCTTGCTATAGCATCTAATCAAGCTAGATTAAAAAATGATGATGTTATTTCTTTACAGACTAAAGAAAAACAATTATGTTCTAAATATCAAAGATTAATTATTGGTACAAAGTTTAATTTCTTAGATAAAGAGATAAATCTTTCTTCACTTAGTATCTATTATAACGATGATGATAGAGGCTTAAGAAAGAAAGCATATGATAAGAGATTTGAAATATTAGAAAGTCTAGAAAAAGAAATAGATATTATTATAGATGAATTAATAGATGTAAGAAATACTATTGCTAAAACTCTTAGCTTTGACTCCTATACTGATATGTCTTTTGTAAAAATGAATCGTTTAGATTATAGCAAAGAAGATTTGGCTATCTTTAAAGAAGAGATAAAAAAATATGTTGTTCCTCTACTTAAATTATTAAAAGAACAGCAAAGAAAACGATTAGGATTAGAAAAGTTAGAATATTATGATAATAGTTATTTATTTAATGAAGGCAATGCTAAAATTATGGGAGATTTAAATTATATTTTAAGCAAGTTTAAGGTAGTTTTAAAAAAATATTCTAAAACAAGTTATGATTTACTCTGTATGATGTTAGATGAAGGTTTAATAGATTTAGATAATAGAGAAAATAAGTCAAATGGTGGTATTACTACTTACCTACCTGATTATAAAGTGCCTTTGTTTATAAAAAAGTTTGTGGGATTAGAAAGTAATATAACTAGTATTTTTCATGAGTTTGGTCACTCTAATCAATTATATTTAAGTAAGGATTTATTGTTTCATGAGAATAGATGGCCTACTTTTGATATTTGCGAAATACATTCTACTAGTATGGAATATTTAATGTATCCTTTTATGGACTTATTCTTTGGAAGTGATGATTATAAATATAAAATTAAACATCTAACTAATAGTCTTTCTTTAATGGTAAATATGGCTATTGCTGATGATTTTTGGAGTTGCGTTTATGATGAGAATTTAGATAGTGAAGAAAGAAAAAAGAAATGGTTAGAGATAAGAGATGAATATAATTTAGATAGTTATGATACAGAATATTTTAATAGAGGAACTGAATATCAAGCAGATACTAATAGAATAATTGATCCTTTCTATACAATAGACTATGCTCTTGATAATGTTCTAGCTTTATCGTTTTATAAAAAAGAAAAAGAAAGTATTAAAGATGCTTTTGATTTATATATAAAATTATGTAAAGATGGAGGAACTTTATCATTAAAAGAGATTATTAAAAAATATAATTTAGATAACCCCTTTGAAAGAGATGCTTTAAAAGATATGTGTAATATTGTTAAAGAAGATATAAAAGTATTAAGTTTAAGAAGGAAGTAATTATGAAAAGATTTACGATGAAAGATGAAGAATTTATTTGTGAAAATTGTGGTAAGAAAGTATTACCTTTAAAGTATAGTGCAAGAGATCACTGTCCTTATTGTCTTTACTCTAAACATGTTGATATTATGCCAGGTGATAGATTAAATGAGTGCAAAGGATTGTTAAAACCTATTGGTATTGAAAAGTTTAAAGATACTTATAAAATTATTTATAGATGTGAAAAATGTAAAGAAAACCATAAAAATATTATGGCTAATGATGATGATATGGATATGATAATTGAAATAAGTAAGATATGATTTTTTAAAAAGAGAATTTTGACAATATTTAATATTTATGATACTATGAATATGTAAGAAAAATTTACATATTATAAAAAAGGGAATACCTAGCTTGCTCTGATAGGTACTATCCCATAAAATGTTTTATGCTAATAGTACCACTCTAAGGAGTAGGTACTAATTTTATTATAATGAAATAAATCAGAATAATAAGAAGGATAATGATTAAACAAAGAAACTTTTCTATTTTTCTCATATCCATCTCCCCTTTCACAAATAATAAAATTATAAGTTAGAAAGGGATAGTACCTAAACAACTAGGTATTCCGTTAATAATGTAACATATATATAAAAATAAATCAATCGAACAAGATACATTTTTTATAAAATTTTTGTTCGCTAAATTCTCTTAAAAATTGATAACACTTTCTTTTTAACTTTTTCTTTTAGTTGTTCTTTTTCAATCTCTTCTATAATTTTATTTTCTCTTTCTAAAAATTCATTTCTTGCTTCTTCAGCTGTTATCCCTGATCTTATAAATGTCCCATCTTCAAGCATTACTTTTTTACCTTTTGGTACGTTTAGAAACATTGAATGCTCTCCACTACCAATCATAACTTTAACATTTTTTATTTTAGCTTTTCTCATAATGTCATTCTCCTTTTGTTAATATATTAACACAATTTTTTAAACAATTAAACTTTTCTTACATAGATTATATTGGTGATATAATGAATAAAATTGATTATGAGTTTTATAGTTTAATTAAGAAATTAGAATTAATGAGTAAAGAAGAAGTCTATTTAAATATTAAGAATAGATATTTAAGTCTTAATGAAGAATTAAGAGGTAATATTGAAACTTTTCTTAATAGTTTTAACTACTGGGGTAAGTTAGATTATATTAATAATGACTTTGAAGAGATTAAAATGGTAGTTAATCTTCTAAAGAATAATTTAACTGATTTAGTAGTACTTTATCAAAACTTAAAAGATTATAAATCTAAAAAGATATTACTAGCTATACTTAGAAATTATTATTACTATGACTTTACTATGTTACATGAAGTTATGGATACTTGTTATAAACATTATTTTGACCCTGATTTAGTTAAGACTACTAAAGATACTGTTTATGTAGATGTAGGTAGTTATATAGGAGATAGTGTTGATGACTTTTTAGATACTTATTTAGAAGAATATAAAAAGATTTACTGTTATGAAGTTACGGATACATCTCTTGCAACTTTAAAAGATAAATTTATCTTTAATGAAGATATTATTATAAGAGATAAGGCTTTATACAATAAAAAGACTACTTTAAGTCTTAATACTAGTAGTGTTGATAATTCTGCTAATACCATAACTGATGCTAAAGGTGATATTGAAGCGGTAACTTTAGATGAAGATATAAAAGAGAAAGTCGATATTATTAAGATGGATATTGAAGGAGCTGAGTTTAAGGCTTTGGAGGGTGCTAAGAAGCATATTAAAAATGATAGTCCTACTCTATTAATATCTATTTATCATGGCTTTAATGATTTAATTAGAATCCCTAAATTAATTAAGAGTATCAATAAAAATTATAACTTTTATTTAAGGTATTATGGTGGTAATATCTTTCCTACAGAAATTGTTTTAATTGCAAAGAAAAAAGCTAACTAACTAGCTTTTTTACTTTATCCTTTATACTCTCCGCCATTAACATGAATTACTTGACCTGTTGTATAGCTAGAATCATTACTTGCTAAATAAACATAGATTGCTGCTATCTCATAGGGTTGTCCTGCTCGCTTCATAGGGCCAGTAGAACCAAATGTTGGAATATCTTTTGCCTTTCTACTAGCAGGTTGTAAAGCTGTCCAAAATGGTCCTGGAGCAACGGCATTGACTCTTATGTTTTTTGGAGCAAGATTAGTAGCAAGTGCTCTTGTAAAACCAACTATCGCTCCTTTGCTTGTTACATAATCAATTAAGTCCCCTTCTCCATTATAAGTCGTAATAGAAGTAGTATTAATAATACTAGAGCCACTCTTTAAATAAGGAAGTACGGCTTTAGTTAAATAAAACATAGAATAGATATTGGACTTCATTGTATAGTCAAACTGTTCATTAGAAATATCTGTTAGGCTATCGGCAAAATACTGAACGCCTGCATTATTAACTAAAATATCTATCTTACCATAACAGTTTAGGGTCTCATTTACAATAAAGTTAGAAAAGTCCTTATTCTTTAAATCACCATGAATTAATAATACTTCTCCTCCTAATCTTTCAATATAATCTTTTGTATCATTAGCATCCCTTTCTTCATTATAATAAACTAAAACAAGCTTTGCTCCTTCTTTAGCAAAAAAGACGGCCACTGCCCTACCAATACCAGAATCTCCTCCTGTAATAATGGCAACTTTGTCTTTTAATTTACCACTACCTCTATAATTAGAATCATCAAAAACAGGAAGTGGTTTCATTAAGTATTCCATACCTGGTTGTATATCTTGATGCTGTGGTGGATAATATACCGGGAAAGTCTTACAAGTTTCACCTTTTGTATAAGGCCTAATCGTATCAAATTTATTAAACATATATAACACCCATTAAAATTATATTTGTAAAGAAAGTGTCTTATTACTTATTATTTCTTGTTAAAAAAAATTACTGTGTTAAAATTAAGGTAGGGAGATGATTAAATGAATAATACAAAAATGTTAGAAGAAATAAGAGAAGTTACAGCACTAGAAGCCTGTATAGAAAAGAATAAAGATGTAATACCTGCTATCGCTAAAGAGATTAAAGAATTTAATCCTAAAAACTTTATGATAGTTGCAAGAGGTACATCTACTCATGGAGGTATCTTTGGTAAGTTTTTCTTAGAATTACATACAAAAATTCCTGTAGAAATGGCAGATGCTTCTATATTTACTGTTTATGATAGTAATATGGATTTATCTAATACTTGTGTAATTGCTATTTCTCAGTCTGGTAAAGGATATGATGTTAGTACTGTTTTAAAGAAAGCTAAGGAAAGTGGAGCTTATACTTTTGCTATTACTAATAATCCTAATTCATTAGTAGCAGAAGCAACTGATAAACATATATTTAATGAGATTGGAGAAACTAAAGCAGGAGCTGCTACTAAAGGATATACTACTACTTTATATATCTTAACTAAGTTAGCTTTATGCTTAAGTGGTGAAGAAGATAGCTTTGATGATAATAAATATATAGAAGCTGTTAAAAAAGGATTAGATTTATACGAAGATGTTAAACCTATGGCTAAAGAATTAATATCTATGGAAGTGGGCTTTTCTATTGCTAGAGGTTATAGTTACTCTCTTGCTAAAGAATTTGCTCTAAAAGTTATGGAAACATGTTTAGTTCCAGTTATTCCGTATAAAGCTAGTGAGTTTTGTCATGGACCCCTTGCCTCAACTAGTCCTAAAACTCCAGTAGTTTTATTTGCAGTAGATGATAAAACTAACGAAGATATTAAAAGAGTTGTTACTTATTTAAAAGATACAAAAGCTAAGACTTATGTAGTTACTAATGATAAAGAAATTGCAGATATAGCAGATATGGCTATTATGATAGAGGAGTCTGAAAGTATCTATGCTTTCTATCAAGCTGCTATCGTAATGCAATTATTATCTTGTGAGATGGCCTTTACTAAGGGAACATATCAAGACCGTGTACCTGTGTTAAGTGGTAGAACTAATACATTTTAGATATATTAAAAGTGAAGAAAACTTAATCTTCACTTTTATTTTACTTTCTTTTATTACTTGGATAATTTAATTTTTTACTAACTCCCTTTTCTTTATAACGATTACAAGCTTTTTCATATTCTATAGGTGCTGTTTGTATTAATGTTGGTATCATTCTTTTAATATCTTCTTGTTCTTCAATAGGAACAGTATCCAAAACTCCACTTAAACATTCATAAAATAAGTTTTCAATATCTTCTTTTAATTTATCTTCTAACGACATACCACAGTATTTTCTTACAAATTTACTTAATACTTTTTGATACCTTCCCCACTGTTTGATATGTTCTAAATGATTTTCTTTAGGATGACAATTTAATCTATTTGAAGCAGGTATTAAATTAACTCCGCTACTAGGCCTATGTTCTATATCATAGTAACAACCATCTTCTTTTAACATGCTACATGTCTTTTTTATTGATACTAAATCCACTATATCTCTATCTATATTTCTTGCTCTTAAATATAAAAATGGTGTATATGTTAATTTTCCATTTGGTAATCTTTCAAAATCTAAAAAAGACACAATAGAAATATTACCTTGACTTAAGATATTAGTTAATCCATTAAAGGATAAATCTTTAAAGTCTTCAGGATAATAATCACAACCACTCTTTTTACAGCAGTATCCACCACAATTTTTGCAATATTCTTTATTTTCTAATATTTCTTCCATTAAACCACCTCATAAACTGTCATTTATTATAGTTAGTAATAGTTTATGAGTCAAGAAAAAGAACCTAAATTCCTTCACTAGGTTCTTCTTTATCTTTTTCTATTACCTTTTCTAAAGGGATAACTGACTTAATAGAGGCATCCCTACAAGATGTTTTTAATTCTTTTATACTCATCTTATCTAACTTCATTGAAGTATCTATTAAACCTCCTAAGTTAATACCTGTTACTACTTCATAACTATCTTTAGTAAAAGCAAGTTTAGATGCTACTTTAAATGGAGTTCCTCCCATTAAATCACAGACAAATAAAATCTCACTATCTTTATTATCACTAATTATCTTATTAAATTTATCTTCTAGTGTATCATCATTATCGCTACTTAAGAAGTCTACTGCATAAACATTATCTTTAACTCCTGCTATCATAGTTAGAGAACTTAAAATTCCACTAGCAAAGTTATTATGTCCTGTTATTATTATAATCTGTTTCATTATCTCACTACCCTTCAAAAAAATTATATCATTTTTAAGCCAAAAGAAAAAGCCTTAATAGACTTTTTACTAAAGTATTCCAAAGAATGAGAATACAATTGATACTATTATAATACCTACTATTAATACTGTAGTATTTACTTTTTTTCTTAATAAGAAATAGATTAAGAAAGTAAAGGCAAATGGCAATAAGTTAGGTAAAATCATATCAAAGAAATCTGTTTGTAAATTAACAGTGGCATCATGTCCAATATCAATAGTTGTTTTAACTGTTAATGTTACATAACTTGCAATTAATCCACCTAATATTGTAACACCTAATACTGAGGCAGCATTACTAACCTTTTTTGTATTTTCTTGTAGTTTATCTAAGGCTTTAGTACCTGTCTTATAACCCATTCTTGCAAGTGGAAAACGAAGTAAGAAAGCAGCAAAGAATACTAAGAAGAATATAATTGGTCCTAAAACATTTCCTTGGTCAGAAAGTGATGCACAAATTCCTGCTGTAATTGGAAGTAATGTAAACCAGAATAAGGCATCTCCTATACCTGCTAAAGGTCCAAATAAAGATATTTTAATCTTTTTAACAGTCTCAGGATCTTCCCCACCTTCATAAAGTGATAACATTAATCCTTGTAAATAAGGAAGTAATGTATTATGAGTATTAATGAACTCTAAGTTATCATGTAAAACTTTTGATAAAGTCTTAGGATCATTCTTATATATCTTTTTTAATGCTGGTCCCATTCCTGCAGTAAAACCAATACTTTGCATTCTTTCATAGTTAAAGCATGATTGATTTAAGACAGAAAGTAAAGCCAAATCGTTTAAATCAGAATCTGTTACAACTCTTTTACGTTTTTTCTCTTTAGATGCCACTCTTCTCACTCTCCTTTCCACTTGCTAAAGCAACTTCTTTATCACCACTTCTATAGAACTCCATCATAGCAAAAGCAAGTCCCATAATAGCAACTGGTAAAACGTTGTCTATTTGGATAAATGTTGCGAATAGGAATCCTGCAAGTAAATATGGAACATATTTTGCTTTCAAAATTACACTAAGTAATACAGCAAATCCAACAGCAGGAAGTAATCCTCCAGCTACTTGGAAACCATTAACTAACCAATCTGGCATTGCACCTACCAAAGCTCTTAATGGCTCTTGAGCAGCATATACTGATAGGAATGTTAATACTCCAGTTATAATACTATTAATAACTATTCCATAAAAGCATAGTCTAAATAATCCTTTAATGTTTCCTTCTTTAGCATATCTTTCAGCAGGACCATTAAAAGCTGTATAAGCTGTATTTCTAACAGTTGATATAAATTGTAATAATACTCCAAATGGATATGCCAAAGCTAAACTAGTTGCTACATTATTTCCTGTAATATGTGCAAATACAACAGTCATAACACTAGTAAGTAAAGCTTCAGGAACACTTGCTCCGCCAATTGGGGCAATACCGGCAAAAGCAAGCTCAACCATTCCACCTGCAATAAGTCCTGTATTTAAGTCACCTAGAATCGCTCCAACTATTGGGCAAACAATAATTGGTCTAAATATAAATAGTGCTTCAAGTTGTCTGTCGACAACAATAATCATAACTACTAAGGCTATAATTATTCCTTGTAATAATGTTATTTCCATAATTTAAATCTTCCTCCCTTAAAATTCTACTCTTGGTGAATTAGGTGTATCTTGAATATAAATTTCATCAACATGTTTTTTGATATAATTTAAATCTTTCATATCCTCCTTACTAACAGAAACTTTATCTGTTAGCTTCTCTTCACCTTCATCATAATATAAATTACCAATATCTACCTCCTTTATCTTTACACCTCCTTCAATAACTCTCCTTAAATCTTTAGGAGTTTGACATATTAATAAAATGTGTTGGTCATCTGATGCTTTATCTATAATATCAATAGTCTTCTGTATTGTAAAAAATCTTGTATCATAACCAAGTGATGATGCAGCCATTTTCATAACACTAGTTTCTATTTCATTTTCTGCAGTCTCATCATCTGCTACAACGATTAGATTTGCTCCTACTGCCCCTGCCCATAGACATACTATTTGCCCATGAACTAATCTGTTATCAATTCTTGCTAATAAAATATTATTATCTTTTGCCATTATTTCATCCTCCTTTTAATAATATTTACCATATATTTTCTTAGCTTCTCCATCTAAATAAGCTTCTACTTCTTTAGCAGTTTTTAAAGTTAATACTTTATCTGCTATTATCTTAGCTTCTTTACTATCTATCATAGATATTAGTTTTTTAACCTTTAAAACCATACTAGCATTTACACTAAACTCTTGTAGTCCTAGCCCAACGAGAAGAATAATTGCAAGTGGGTCTGCCGCCATCTCACCACACATACCAACAAACTTATCCTTTTTATCTTTAGCTGAGTCTATTGTCTTTTTAATAAGTCTAATAACTCCAGGATTATAGAAACTATAAAGATTACTAACGGTTGGATTTAATCTATCTACTGCAACTGTATACTGGATTAAATCATTAGTACCAATACTAAAGAAATCAACTTCATCTATTAACATATCAGCCATAACTGCGGTACTAGGAACTTCTACCATGATACCTACTTTGATATTTTCATCAAAAGGTATATTTTTACTAGCAAGTTCTCTTTTCGCTTCATCTAATATCTCATTAGCTTTATAGATTTCTTCTAATGATGATATCATTGGATACATTATCATAACATTACCATAGTGACTTGCTCTAAGAATCGCTCTTAAACTTACCTTAAAGAACTCTTTATTATCTAAACAGTATCTTATCGCTCTATATCCTAAGAATGGATTTTGTTCATCTTTAATATCAATATAAGGACATTTCTTATCTCCTCCGATATCAAGAGTTCTAATAATTAACTGTTTACCATTAAGCTTTTCTGCAAAAGTCTTGTAGACATTAAATAAATAATCTTCTTCAGGCTCTACACTTCTATTTAAGAATAAGAACTCTGTTCTAAATAGTCCGATACCATCAGAATTAACTTCTAATAATTTATCAAGTTCTGATAAATCCCCGGCATTTGCAGTTATAAGTAGAGATTTATTATCTTTAGTTAATGAAGGTTTATCTTTCATATCAACTAATGAGGCTTTAAGTAATTCTTCTTTCTTTATCTTTTCTTTAATCTCACTAATCTTAGTATCTGTTAAATTATTCTCAATATAGCCTTCATTACCATTAACATAGATTAACTCTCCATCTGTTAAGGTTTTACTAACTTCTTTTATACCAAAAACTGAGGGAATTCCAAGAGTTGATGCAAGTATTGCCACATGACTTGTCTTACCACCAAGCTCTGCAACTATCCCTTTAACATAACCTAAGTTATTAGAAAGTAAAACTGATGGTGGAATAGACTCTGCTACTAAAATAGTATCATGAGACAGTTTACTTAAGTCTATTTCTTTAATCCCTAAAGCTTTTCTAAGAAGTTTATTAGTAACATCTTCTATATCTTTACTTCTTTCTTTTAAATAAGCATTATCAACTAATGATAACTCTTCAGCTTTTCTTTTCATTACTTTAGTAATAGCGGTTAACTTATCACATTTTTCTTCATCTATTACTTCTTCCATAGAGGTTATTAAAGAATTAGAACTTAAAAGTATTTTATAAAAGTTACATAACTCTCTTATATCATCAGAAGTTGCTTCTCTTTCTAACTCTTCATAATCTTTACAAACACTTTCTACAATAGTCTTTAAGTCTTCTTTTTCTTTAGTAATCTCATCATCTGTTGTTAGTTTAATCTCTTTTAGTTCTGGAATTTTAGCATCTATTATATATACTTTTCCAAGAGCTAGACCATTACCTACTTTATTACCTAAGTATTTCATCTACTCTTCACCCTTTTCTATATATTCACATATTGCATCAAGGGCTTTTTCTTCATCATCACCATTAACTTCAACTGTTAATTTATCTCCACAGTTAATATTTCCCATCATTACTTCTAGTATTTCTTTAGCATTAATACTACTACCATCATGAATAAATTTTATATCAGAGTTAAATGTAAGAGCAAGTTCTACTAAAGCACTACCTGGTCTTGCATGTAATCCTGATACACTTTTTACTACAACATCTTTTTTTACCATATAACCACGTCCTCCATCCTGTATTTTATCTTATAAAGTAATAATAGCATAGATAATTTTAATTTACAAATTATTTTAAAAATCAAAAGTAAAATTAAGTAAAGAAAAAGACTAACTAAAATAATAGTTAATCTTATAATCTTTGTAATATGCATAATTAAAGTGAACAGCTCTGAACAGAAGTGAACAGCTCTGAACAGAAGTGAACAGCTCTGAACAGAAGTGAACAGCTCTG
>CAMMTE010000022.1:0-13222 GCA_946499755.1 uncultured Mycoplasmatota bacterium | reverse complement strand
AGTTTCTAGCTAATTGCATTTTATCACCTCTATTTGCATTCCTCTAAATATTTGTCAATTACCTTATTAGTTTCTCCATCCATTTCAACGTGACCATCTTTAATCCAAATCGCTCTAGTACATAACTTTCTAATTGAATCTAAGCTATGAGAGACAATAACTATAGTTTTATCACTTTCTTTAAGTTCTTTTAATTTATCAAAACACTTATCTTGAAAGTGTTGATCACCTACAGCAAGTATTTCATCTATTAAAAGAATCTCTGCATTAACATTAATAGCCACAGAAAAAGCAAGACGCATATACATACCAGAAGAATATGTTCTAACAGGATTATCTATAAATTCTTCTAATTCTGAAAAAGCTATTATGTCATCAACTTTCTTATCTATCTCACTTCTAGTAAGTCCAAATATAGAAGCATTAAAATAAATATTCTCTCTTCCTGTAAAATCATCGTGAAAACCTGCTCCTAATTCTAGTAATGAAGTAAGTTTTCCTACTGTTATAATCTTACCCTTAGTAGGATAAATTATCTTAGTCATAAGCTTAAGTAAAGTACTCTTACCACTACCATTAGTACCAATTAAAGCGACAGTTTCTCCTTTTTTTATTTCAATATTAATATTTTCTAAAACTGTTCTTTCTTCTACTTTATTTTTACTTTTCCAAAATACTAATTGTTCTTTCAACGTATTAGCTTTATCATAATAAACTTTAAATTTTTTAGTTACATTACTAACCTTTATAGCATAGTCTCTTTTTGTGTTCATATAAACCTCAACTTTCCTAAAGATATTATATCAGTAAATAATTAATTTTACTAGTTATATTATAGATTTCTTACATATTAAAAGATAACATAAGTTATCTTTTAATATGCTATATTTAAATCAACAGAACCATTTATACCATTTACGGTACCAACATCACTATATTGCCACATAGTATAAGTTCCTTTATAATCACTTCTTTTATTAAAGTCATAAGTCCAATGTGCTAACCAAACATCATAATTAGTCCATTTAGAAATATCCATTTTATTAGTTAAATAATCTTTATTAGCATAAATCATAGGTTTATAGCCATATTTGTTCATTTGATCAATAAAACCTTTAACTGCATCTGTTCTTTGCGCTACTGTTAATTTATCAGCACGACCATTGCCATGTCCTTCAGTTGATGATTCAACATCTAAAACTAAAGGCATTTCAATATTACCTATTGCCCCTGGTGTCATATTAATCGCTTCAATTATAAAGTTAGCTTCAGCAGCACCTTCAAGATATGTAGTTGCCTGACTAAAGAAATAAATACCAGCCTTAATATTATTATTAACTGCATTAGTAAAGTTCTCACTAAACTTAGTATCCATAACCATTACACCAGTACCATATCCTCTATAACCACATCTAATCATTGCAAAATCAACACCACCAGAATTTTTAACAGCAGTCCAATTTATATTTCCATTAAATTGAGAAACATCTATTCCATGTTCAAAACCATCATAAACATATAAAGTTATATTTTGAGTATTAATTACTTCATTTAAGTGATCATATATTTTTATAGATAACGTATGATAACCTACTGTTAGATTAGAAAGATCAGTTGTCACTTCATAACCTGGAGTTGGATTAGTTTCTCTTCCTCCATAACCATTTATAGCATTTAAAACATCTTCTCTTTCAAATCTTGAAACACTTTCTTTTATTTCATTATTATCTATAAATACTCTAACAGTTGAATTTATATCTTCACTCATTACCCATCCTCTTACAAAAAGACTTTCTTTTCTATTTATATTCTGAGAATTAGGATAATCTATTGTAATAGCACTTTCATATTTTTTTACTTTGAAACTAGCTTGTTTAGTCTCAATAACTTCTCCATCAGCTAATTTTAATTTAACTGATAAAGTATGCGTACCATCTGTTAAATTAGTTACATCATATGTGTATTTATAATTTGGTAAAGTGTTAGATGAACCATATTCTTCTAAAAGGCTTGAACTTATATTTCCATCATTAGTACGATTAATATTTTCAGCGATTAGAGTATTATCTATATATAAATCTAAACTAAATGATGGGGCTTCACTTAGTGCATAACCGCTTATATCAATAGAATTTTTATAGGTACTATTAGTAGGAGTCGTTATATTAATATTGCTCTTATATTTTTCTAAGGTGAATGTTTTTGATTTTGTTGCAATTACTTCTCCATTACTAGAAATAACTTCAATTTTAATAGTATGGTTGCCATCTTTATAATTTGTTAAGTCATATGTTGTACTAAATCCTGGTGTTGGGTTAGTAGTTATATCGCCATAACCTTTAATTGCATTCAGTACATCACTACGTTTATCATCTATTGCAGGTGTTGCAATCTCTTCTTCATCTAAATATACTTTAACTGTTTTATTAGCGGTTTCACTCATTACCCATCCTGAAATTAACAAAGATCTATTAGAATTATTTGTTGGATTATCTATAGTAACCATAGTATTAGGTTTTTTATTAATGAATTCTCTAGTTTCTTCTGATAATGTATTACCTAAATCATCTTTAGCAATAATTTTGACTGTATGAGTACCATAACTATAATAGTTTAAATCAACTGTAAGTTGATATCCTGGTGTTGGGTTTGTACTACTGTCTCCATATCCTTTAATAGCAGCGATAACATCACTTCTTTTTGATCTTATTACCCCTTCTAATTTTTCTCCATCTAAATATACTTCTAAAGTAGGATTATCATACTCACTCATTATCCAGCCTTGTATCTTTAATTGATTAACTTTTTCTTCATCTAGTTTAGGATAGTCTATATTTATTAAAGTCTTGGGAGCTCTTTTAGTTATAACTACACTTTTTTCTTTTAATACTCTATTAGAAGAATCTAATAATTCAATTTTTATATTATGTTTTCCATAATCATAATGACTTAAATCGATTGTTCCTCTAAATCCTGGTGTTGGATTTGTACTACTGTCTCCATATCCTTTGATAGCAGCGATAACATCACTTCTTTCATGTCTTTCTATACTTTCTGTAACATCATTATCATCTACAGTCACTCTTATACTATTATTACTAGCTTCACTCATAGTCCAGCCTGCTAAATACACACTATCTACCGCTTCACTATTATTCGCTGGTAAATCTATTGTTATATCACTAGCAGGAGCTGCTTTAATAAATTCCCTAGTCTCTTCTGTTAAAGTATTACCTGAAGCATTTTTGGCCATTACCTTTATAGTGTGTGTTCCATAATTATAATCATTTAAATCAACTGTAAGTTGATACCCTGGTGTTGGATTTGTACTGCTATCTCCATATCCTTTGATAGCAGCGATAACATCACTTCTTTTTGACCTTATAACATCCTCATCTAACATTTTATTATCTAAATATATTTCTAAATTCACATCAGTATCTTCACTCATTATCCAGCCTTGAATATATAATTCATTCGTTAAATTTTCATCTTGTTTTGGATAATCTATATTTATTAAAGTATTACTTGTTGCATTAACTACTAAAATACCTACAAAAAATACAAAAATTATCAAAAAACTACTAATAATTTTTTTCACTTTTTTCACCTCTTTACCTCTACATATTCTTTATAATTATAACAAATATAATATTTTAATTAAAGAAGATTTTCAACTAACTTTACACTTAAAATATTTTAGGTATTATCTTTTTCCATTTCTTTTTTAAAATCTTTTAAGTATGAAATATAATCATATTTAGGCTCATATCCTAATTCTTCTTTAGCATTACTAATATCCATAATAAATTCTCTAGCATTTTCTTTTAAAGGACAATATATAATCTTTGACTTTTTATCTTCTTTACAAAAAACTTCTATTATACCTTCTATTTGTTTTTGTAAAGACACACCAACTCCAGTTCCAACATTATATATACCAAAGTCTCTATCTACATATAATGCTTTATAAATAAGTTGACAATAATCTTTTACATATACAATATCTTTTTCTCTTTTAGGATCTCCCCATACTTCTATATCTTTACCTTCTATAGCATTTTGGATAAGCTTCCTATAACCTAGTATTTTCTTCTCTCCATTTACATAATAATAGGGATTAGTTTTATATAAATAAATAGTAGGACATCTAAAAATAAATGCTTTTAACCCATATACCATATTATAATATTTTATTAAGTCTACTGCCGTACACTTTGAAGTTACATAAACGCCATAATTTTCTGTAAGTTCATATTTTCTAGGAAAATCTGGTTTAATTATTTTCTCTTTATTCCAATAACCTGATAAATCTGCTTCAGTTTGTGGATAAATAATTCTATCAACTTTATTTTTAATACAAAAATCTAAAACATTTAAAGTTCCTATTACATTAGTATTAATATAAATATATGGATCTTTCTCTTTTGTTTGAGCAGGCATTACTCCTGCTAAATTAATAACAGCATAAATATTATCTCCCTCTAAAACTTTAAAACTATCCTTATCGACAATATTCATACTAACATATTTAGCTTTGTTATTTAATGGTTTAGAAAATTTTCTTCTTCCTACTGCAATTATTTCATATTCATTATTATCGATATTATCATATAGATAATCAATTAAATATTTACCAGTATTTCCATAACCTCCAAAAATTATTATTTTTTTCATTACAACTTCCTCCTTTATATAATAACTTTAATAAAGTTATTCATATTATTAATCATGTCTAGCATTTCTTCTTTACTTTTGAATTTTAAGATAGCTATTCCTATAGTATTATTAGAACCTTGATATGCCTCAATTTCATCACCCATATTATAATTTAAGTATAAATCTAATAGATTGTTTTTTTTAACTAAATCATCAATATAAATCTCTTTCATAACACCACTTTGATTAGAGTGAATTGCATAATAAGCATAAAAACCAGTAGCTTGTTTTTGTTTTAAATCACTACAGTCTTCTCCCATAGATGCTTTAATTGTGTATGTAACTAAATCAACACCTGTAGCATATTCTATAACTTGTGGAATATAATTACCACCATTACGAGCACCAATTTCCATCAAATATATATTGTCATCTTTATCTAATCTAATATCAAAGTTATAAGCACCTGTTTTTATGTTTAACAATTTAAATGCTTTCTCTATCTCTAATTTTATCTTATCTTGTATTTCATCTTCTAAAACAGATGGACAACTAGCAGCAACAGGAACATATGGATTGTGTGCTTTATTATCAAAATGATCATTCATAAAAGTATAAAAAACTAATTTACCATTATATGAAAAACCATCTCCAGCTACTTGATAGCCTTTTTTTTCAATATACTCTTCAATAATAAAACGTTTACATCTGGAATATTTAAGGGCCTCTTCAATATATTTTTTTAAATTATTAACATCATCTAGCTTATTAACTCCTTTACTTCCAGAGGAATCTACTGGTTTAACTATAACAGGCATTTTAAACTTTTTTATTTCACTTATCGCTTCATCATAATTAGAAAAACCCATTGCTTTTGGAGTATTAAATCCATTTTTGGTTAAAAACTTTCTAAATAATTCTTTATTAGATAATATTTCTACTGATTCATATGGATTTGAAGGAAAACCTAATTTTTCAGAAACATAAGCGGCAGTTGGTGCAGCAGGATCACTAGCATAACAAACTATACCATCTATTTTTAAATCTTTAGCCAATTTCAAAACAGCTTCCTTATCTGTTGTAGATACATTATAAAATTCATCGGCAAATTTATGACCTGGATTATCTTCTAAATAATCACATGTTATAACATAATACCCCATCTCTTTAGCTTTCTTTATTGCTGGTATTTGTTGTTTACTACCACCTAACATTAATATCTTTTTCATCATCTTTCCTCTTTCTTTTGAAAATACTTATTTTTTTAGAATTTTTCTCATTTAATTCGTTTTTTAATGTTCTAATAATATTATTAAATTCATCTTTACTTATCAAGTCAGTATTACCTGTTATTAAAACATTATCAACAATACCATTATAGTCAATTAGTATCATAGGATCAGTTGTAAAAAAGTATATTGTGTTATCTTTATATTCTCCATTAATTAATTTATACTGAACTTTTTCTCCATTTATATAGATTTCAATGTTATTAAATTTACGAAACTCCCCTTCATCAGGATCAAATCTAATAGAAGTAACTTTCTTATTTATATTTGTATATGATATTTTAAAACTACTATTCGTTTTAACAAATGTTTCTAAGGTAAATTTATTATTATCATTAAATGGTGTTTCATTAGAAAAATATAATGTAGAAGTCATAAATTTAAAATCTTGTAATCTCTTAAAAACATCATTATTAGCAGTCTCTTTTTTTAAATCTTTAGGTTTATAATTATATAAATCTTCTAATTCTTTCATTTGTTTATCATCTTGTAATGTTTCAAATATTAACATTAAACCAAATAAAATATGGGGTGGCATTGTTATATCATCAATACACATTCTTGCTAATGCATAATTTTTATTTATTTTTCCATTAACTAAATACTTAGAAGCTTCTTTAAAAACCTTTAAAAACTCTTCTTCAGTTAAATCTTTATACAAATTTAAAAGTGGTAAAAAGTCAAAATAGTTACGTATTAAATTTGCTTTATTAACTCCTGATGTATTTTTACCATTTTCTCTAACACGGAAACAAGACAATTTTTCAGGATATACATATATATCATGATGTAAACACAATTTTACCCATCTATAAAGATCAGGAAAAGAGCCTAAACCTCTTACAAATAAATTTTCATTTAATTGGACATCTTTTCTTAATAAAACGCTAGGATGACACAAGCAGTTACCTTTATAAAAGAAATGATTTAACCATTCATATCTAGTTCTATTTTCAACATTAAAATCTGTATATACTGCTCCATTATTAGATTTAATTTCTTCATCTTGTTCATTAATCAATTTTACCCAAGTAAAACAGGCCGCAACATTACTATTTTCATCTAAATATTTAACTTGTTTTTCTAACTTTTCTTTCTCCCAAATATCATCACTATGAGCAACAGCAAAATATTTGCCTTTAAATGACTTAACCAATTCTTTAGTCATACAATAACCAATATTAACTTCGTGATGTATTTTTTTTATTCTTTTATCATTATAACTCTCAATAATAGAATAACTATTATCAGTAGAACAATCATCTACAA
Organism: uncultured Mycoplasmatota bacterium; assembly: GCA_946499755.1. Taxonomy (GTDB): domain Bacteria; phylum Bacillota_I; class Bacilli_A; order RF39; family UBA660; genus Onthousia. Next base: position 6,005 of record CAMMTE010000022.1, on the reverse strand, counting down.
TTATTAATTCAAAGTCTTTATATGTTTGATTTAATATACTATCTATACTTTTTTTAAGATATCTTTCATGATTGTATGAAGTTAATAAAATTGATACTTTAACCATTACTAACACCATCCTTATAATTACTAATTAGCTTACAAATATAATTAACATCATTAAAAGTTAAGCTATCATATAATGGTAAACATAAAATCATTTTACTAATCTTTTTAGCAACTGGGATATTGAAATTAGAAAATTTATCTTTATAACATCCAAAATCAGTTATTAAAGGATAAAAATATTTTCTCGTATATATATTATTGCCTTGTAAATAATTATATAAATCATCTCTAGAATATCCTGTTATATCAGAATCTATCAAAATAGGAAAATAAGCATAATTATAAGTATAATTATTATTTACATTATCAAAACACCTAATTCCTTTAACATTATTTAAATTGGTTATATATAACTCTGTTAGTTCTTTACGTTTTTCTATTACATTATCAATATATTGTAAGTTTAAAAGACCCATAGCAGCTTGAAATTCATTCATCTTTGCATTTTCGCCTACTAAATCAATTTGTTCTTGACCTTCAATTCCAAAATTAATATAAGCATTAAAAATTCGCTCTAATTTTTTATCATTAAAAACTATCGCGCCGCCTTCAATACTGTTAAATACTTTAGTAGCATGAAAAGAAAATATAGAAACATCACCTTTATTAGCAATAGATTTTCCATCTTTATTAACACCAAAAGAATGAGCAGCATCATATATAACTTTTAAATTATATTTTTTAGCTATTTCATCTATTTTTTTGTAATCACAATTATGTCCATATACATGTACCGCTAATATCGCTGTAGTCTTTGGGGTAATCAATTCTTCTATTTTATCAGCATCAATAGTTAAATCATCTTCTTTGATATCACAAAAAACAGGAGTTATACCATTTAAAACCAAAGCATGAGTTGTAGAAGCAAACGTAAAGGGGGTTGTAATAACTTCTCCTTTAATACCTAACCCTTTTATTGCCACATCTAAAGCCATATGTCCATTTACAGTTAAACAAATGTTATTAACACCTAAATAATCTTTTAATTTTTCTTTAAATCTTTTATTAAAAGGGCCATTATTAGTAATCCATTCATTATTCCATATTTCATCTACACATTTTTTGTACTCATCAATAGGTGGAAGAAATGGTTTTGTAACTGTTATTTTTCTATTCATAAAACTATCATCCCCTCATAGTAAAGTATAACAAATAAATAATATATATTAAAGTTTAAATATTACCAGTTTACATTCAAATTTATACTCTTAAAGAAACTAAGTAATTTTTCTCTAAGTTTTTTAGCAACCTTTCTTCTTGAAAAGAGCTTAAATGTTATTTGTCTTAACCATTCTATTAAAATACATAGTATAAATATAGCAATGCTAAATACAAAAATTCTTCCTAAAATTGCAAAGAAACCAGGACTATAATAAAAATCATAAAAAGCATTATATAATTTTGGTCTTAATAAAATATTATCATGAATTAAATAAACACCAAATGATAAAGATGCAATTTTGTTGATGACTTTACTCTTTATGTCTAAAGATGCAAAAAACAGAAAATAACAAATAGTTTGAACAATAACTAAAGGATTATCAAAGCCTAATCTACTACTAACTAATATTTCTCCAATCCATCTTAAAAATGTACTAGTTGAGTTTACCAACTCTTCTCCATAATGACATAGAAGAGAATTAAATAATGCTATAAAGAAAAAGACAAAAATGAATATTAATTTTCTAGTATTATTTGGAATTACTTTAAAGAAATAATTTTTATCTATTGGATATCTACTTAAATATGCTCCTATAAAATATAAGAAAACAAATGAAAATACAGAATGTCCTTGAAAATTATCATAAGCAAGTTGTCCTGATATTGTAGGTATTATAGAAGTTAATAAGAAAATGGTAAGTAATAATAAGTGAAATTGTTTCTTAGAAATCTTATCTATAATAATATTAAGAAAAGGACTTAATAAATACAAAATAATATATACACTTAAAAACCAATATTGTTCATATAAAGTAATTGGTGATATTAATTTAACCATATCTACTGATGTTAAAGATGTTCCTAATATTAAAAATATTATTAAGAAAAGAATCTTATAAAACCAAGCACTATTATTAAAAGCAATCACTCTACTTAGTTTAAATCTTTTATTATTTTGAAAATAACCGAGAGATACAATAAAGGAGTTAACATGAATAATAGCGATAAACCATATAACTAATAGAACATAATGTAAAAAACCATCTGTATTAGTTATTAAATTAGTATTATATATAAAATGCCAAACAAGAATAAATAGCATTGATATTATTTTCATTAATTCAAAATTTGATTGTCTAGTTTTTGTTTTTACTTCCATAACTTCCCCACCCTATATTAAAAATATAGCATAGTTTGAGTTTTTTTTAAAGTTTTTATTTTAGAAAAATCTAATTTTCTTTCAAATACTTTTCTAAAGATTTTGTAACTACTTCATATCCTTCACTAGATAAATGTAGTCCATCTTCACTAAAATCTTTCTTTAAATTACCATCTTCATCTAATAATTTGTTATAAGTATTAATATAAGTTAAATCTTCTTCATCACAATATTCTTTTATCATTTTATTTATTTCTATTATGTCTTCATTTTTTCTACTACCAACCATATATAATCTTTTATCCATACTTCTATTAACAGGATAAATACTTTCTATATATATTTTCGCTTCACTTCTATTTTCTTTAATACCATTAACTATCTCTTTTATATTATTAACTATCTCTTCATTAGTCTTATCTTCTAACATGTCATTAGTACCAATTAATAAAAAAACTTTAGAAGGATTATAATCATAAATTCTTTCTTTCATATCACTCAATATATCATCAGTTGTATCACCCGCAACTCCACTATTTACAACTGGCATATTAGGAAAATATTCATCTAAATCATAATACTCAGTAATAGAATCACCTAAGAACAAATAATTAGTATAAGCATTTTTTAAATTAGTTAATTTTTCTTGATAATTATTCTTTTCATTTTCTAACATATTATTAACTTTATTTATTTCATTATTTTTACTGTTAACTACTAATAATAAAATACTATTTAAGATAATACTAATTAATAATACCAGTATTAATAATTGTTTCTTATCATTAGTTTTTTTATTAGAAGATATATTATTTTTATAATATATATTTTTATTTTTCTCAATTCTTGTATTATATTTTTTCTTTTTCTTTTTGTAAGTTTTACTACTCATATTATCCCCTCTTACACAAGAGTAGTATAACATCAAATTTAATTCCTTAAAAGATAAAGAAAAAAGATTTGACACATTTTGCCAAATCTATTTCTTATAAGCATCTTTATAAGAACCATTTTTAATATCTTCAATCCAGCCTTGATTATTTAAATACCAATCTATAGTTTCTTTTATTCCACTATCAAAAGTATAACTTCTTTCCCAACCTAATTCTTTTTCAACTTTACTTGAATCAATTGCATATCTTAAGTCATGACCTTTTCTGTCTTCTACAAAGGTAATTAAATCTTCGCTTTTACCCATTTGTTTTAATATTATTTTAACAATATCTATATTACGTCTTTCAGAGTGTCCTCCCAAATTATATACTTCTCCTACTTTACCTTCTCTAACTATTAAGTCAACACCAACATTATGATCATGAACATGAATCCAATCTCTTACGTTTTCTCCTGTTCCATAAACAGGTATTTTTTCATTGTTTAAAGCTTTCATAATAGTAAGTGGTATTAACTTCTCTGGAAATTGATATGGTCCATAATTATTTGAGCATCTACTAATAGTAACAGGAAGTCCATAAGTACGGTAATAAGCCATAACAAGTAAATCTGCACTAGCTTTACTAGTAGAATATGGACTAGACGTATGAAGTGGAGTATCTTCTGTAAATAATAAATCAGGTCTATCTAAAGGAAGATCTCCATATACTTCATCAGTAGATATTTGATGATATCTTTTAATGTTATATTTAAGTGATGTATCCATCAACACTTCAGTACCAATAATATTAGTAGTTAAAAATATTTCTGGGTTTTTAATAGAATTATCAACATGAGACTCAGCGGCAAAATTAATTACCACATCAAACTTCTCCTCATTAAATAATTTATCAATAAAACTTCTATCAGTAATATCTCCTTTTACAAACTTATAATTATCTTTTCCTTCTAAATCTTTAATATTATTATAATTACCTGCATATGTAAGAGCATCTAAACATACAAAGTAATCATCTTTATATTTTTCAGTAACATAATGAAGATAATTACTTCCAATAAAGCCTGCTCCTCCTGTAATTAAATATTTCATAAATTCACCTTCCTTAAAATAATTCTAACAAAAAAATATTAATAAGAATAGTATTTTTACTAAATTAGACAAACTAATTTAACATAAATACAAAAAGACTTGAAACTATTTGTCAAGTTCTTCAAGCATCATTTCTTTAATTCTATCAATATCAGGAAAAAACAAATTAAGTCCCTGTTTCTTTAATGATAATAAATAATTAAAATTACTTGTTATTTCATCTTTTAACGTATCTATTACTTTAAGTGGCTTCCCATTTACTATATGTGGATGATCTATATATTTTTCTAATGTAGGAAAAGCATTTTGTAATAAAATAACAGATTTTTTATTGGCAATTTTCCTTATCATTATTGAACGACAATCTCCATATTTTTTAAATTTCCTATCTATTATAGGTTGATATTTAGAAACTTTACTACTCAAAGGAATAAACCATAATATATCCTTATCTTTGATTGTAAAGTAAGTAGGTCTTGCTCGTCCATTTTCATGATTTATCATCAAACCATTATCATTTATTTTTTCAAAAAAAGAAAACTCTATCAATTATGATAAAGTTTTCAAACATTTTCGTTCGGAATAATTTGTATCCCGCACCATCCGAGAGCGGTTAACATTTCATGATTGGAATAATTTGTATCCCGCACCATCCAAGAGCGGCTAACATGTACATATTACATTTCTTAAATGCAATAATAATATACTATATTTTGACATAAATGTCAATTAGTATACATTCATATTATATTCATATTTTTAAGAAATAATCATCGTAATAACTAAAGGACTTAATATTATTTACCAAGTCCCTTTATTTCTCTAAATATACTTTCATCGATTGTTATATTAGTTTTAGTATTAGTAACTTTACTTAAATAATAATTATACAAATTATCATTTATTTCTTGATATCCATCTTTTAATAATTTATCAAGATATTTATCTTCTTTACAAAATTGTTTATAGGTTAAGTCTAATAAATACTTTTTATTTGTATCAGGTACTATAATAAATTGATGTTTAAAATCTAAGCCTAAATCAGTAGTATCAACTATATAAGCTAGACAAGATAGGTCTTTTAAATTTCCATATAAATAACTAGTGTATACTAAACACATTCTCTCATAATCTAATCCTTTTAAATCTTCTTTAGTTTTCTCTATAGCTTTCTTTATTGAATACTCTTTTAAAATATTAGAAATATTTAATATCCTATCATATAAAGCCATAATTATCCTCTTATATTAGCTTGTGTCCTATAATACATAGGAAAACTTATTGGAACGACTTGTCGTTCTATTAGACTAAGATTACTTATTTTTTCACTCTAATTTGATGCCCAATATTGAATTTTTGCCAATGCCAATCCTATTTTATATCCAACACCAAATTTTATTGTTAGTTGTTCTTCTAATTTTTTAATAACATAATCTAGGTATTTATCTTGATTTTGATTTAAAACACCTAATTCCTCATTAGTTAACTCATTATGAAATCCATAATGTAAATTATCTCTACATTTTCTATTAACAGGATATAAAAGTCAATATAAAAATGCACAAAAATGGTAAAGTTAAAATGTCATAATTA
>CAMMTE010000021.1:0-14158 GCA_946499755.1 uncultured Mycoplasmatota bacterium | reverse complement strand
CAGCATGAATTGTTGATAAAATATTATGTCCTGAACTAATAGAGTTACGAACAGCAGTAACTGCTTCTGCACTACGAACTTCTGATAATAATATCCATTTAGGATTCTGACGCATACAGGTAACTAATACATCAGTATAACTAGCTACATTATTTGTTTTCATTGCGACAATATCTCTATGTGGAAATATCTTATCCAAATGAAGTTCAAGAGTATCTTCTATTGTAATAATTTTTTCATTCTCTTTCGTATGACTCGCTAAATATTTAACAAATTCTGTTTTACCAGAACCAGTCTCACCACTTACAATAATATTACAATGTCCCTCAACACATTTCATTAATATATCATGAATATTAGCTGTAAAGTAATCTTCACTTAATAATTTTTCTCTATTAAGTCTAATTTTCGCTGGTGTTTTACGAATAACTACAGCAATTCCATTAGTAGCAATAGACTCATGTACAAAGTTAAGACGTAACTCTGTAGACTCAGCATCTAGAAACGGTTTAGCATTATTGAAAGTAGTTCCCATAACATTAGAACATTGAAAGGCTAACTTTTCCACAAAAGCATCATTAAGCCCTTCAATTTCTACTCTTTTAGAACCATCAGTAAGAGAACGAACCCAAATCTGACCATGATTACAATAAGAGATATCAGTAATATCTTCATCATCTATTAAAGGTTTAAATAAGCCAAAATCAAGCTTATCAAATATGGAATCGTTCATCTATCTCACTCTCCTTAAATTATCTTGTATATGCCAAATCCTCTTCTGTCATCGCTGTAACATTATTGATAAAGTTACGTAAATCTTCACTAGATAAATTTACATCACCAGGTTCATCTTCTAGACTCTCAGCTGTAGGTACAGGAATAATCTCTGACTCATAAGCTCTTAAGAATGAAGCTTTACGAAGTAAAATATGATACTCTTCTGGTACTGCAAAAATAATTTGTGCTGGTACACCTTTATCTTCAATATTAGCAAAAACATTATTACCATTACTATCATATACTGCTAATACTTTAACATTCTCAAGTAATTTACCAACCATAATTCTATCATCACCAACAGTACCATCAGCACTTTCTGCATTTTGAACTTTTAGATATATATCAATATAGTTACCTGGATAAATAGAATTACTATAAGTACTAGCCATATCAACATCTAAGTTATATAATACATATCCTCTTGGATAATCAAGTATTATACTATCAGGTAATTGTTCACGAGATACAACACTTCTTTTATAAAATAAACTACCCTTTGGTATAACACTATCACCTTGAGTATACATATCAACAACATCTGCAACATTAGTAATAATCTCGTTATCATTGTCAATCATAGATTGTGGTACATCCATAGTTCCTACCATATCTTCAGTAATTTGTACTCTAGGATCAATCTCCTCTAAAGCATAAGGAACAGTAACAGGAGTAATTGCCTGATTAATACGCATATTGTATCCTACATAAAGTATTACAATCGCTAAAATCACACCAACTACTGTTACAGTATTTTTATTAGTAAAAAACTTTTTAATTCCAACAATTAAATTATTCATAATTCCTCCTTTTTATTATCTCTCAACATTACTATAATCTAACTCTCCAGATCTAGTCAACTCAGTCAAATATTCATTTGTATAATAATTAGATTCTATAATAGCATCAACTTTATTAGTAATACTCATTGTTCCTGATTCACTTCCATTAGTTGTCGCTACTGTATCAGATGTAACCATAACACTAACTTTAGGAGGAGTTTCATTTATATCATAAAATTTTATATTATAATTTCTATTATTAGAAACGTTTTGAGCAAATCTTCTAAGAAAACTCTCAGCAAATTTCTCTTTATCCATTCTAATCAAACCGCTTAAGCGGTAATAACCAAGGTCAACTGCATCAGTCATTGCCGCTTCGGTTGTCTCTCTTAATAAATAGTAATCAAGTTCATTACCAGTTTGATAATGTTGCATTATATTAACAGCACCAAAGGTAATAATCGCTAAAAGAATAATTCCAACAATTAACATCGCTTTACTCATAAACTATCTTGCTCCTTTCAATAAGGCAGATTGATTTCGATATTCTCTCATACATCCACTAGTATCTTCAACAATTCCTTGACAACTATTTGCATCTAATTGATTGTTACATCCAATCAATCCTGTTTTTACCAATTCACTATTTTTATCTAAAACTTCATGAAGTAAATAACTCTTATATGCTGTAATACCAGGAACATTACCAGCATTTAGATTATCGTTATCACTAGTAGGTTTACTATAATCATTACCATTATCTTTATTATATTGTCTTATTTTAGCCATAGTTTCACTAGTTAAATTAAATTCATAATCAACATATTTATCCTGATATACATCATAACCTAACTCTTGAATCTCTTGTATTAGAGCAACAGGTTGAATAGGATAATCTTCATTTTCTAAGTTAGTAGCAGCACATGTCCAGTTAAATCCTGGAGTTCTTGAAGTACTACCACTTTCACTAGATGGGAATAAATTATCTAAAGAAATTGATCTAAATCTATAATCCTCAGAATCAGGTGTATCATTGCCATCATCATTAGAAGGACAATCTTCAGTATTAGGATCACAACAATCAGGATCACTAGGATCACAATCAGTAGTTGGATTTTCACCTATCGCATAGAAGCATCCAATTTCAAAGTTCCATCCAAAGTATCCATAATTACTAATAGTACCAGTAATATTCATCTCAGTATTATCAATAATTTTCTGCATCTCTTCATCAGTAAGGCTATTTTTATCTCCACCTTTATTAACTTTCCAATCGTACCAAGCTGTATTTACTGGAATAGAATTTAATTTAGTACAATATTCATTTCCAACATAAGTATAGAAATCTTCTTTACCAGGTTCCATAGAATGAACAGGACGTCCTGTCTTATTATTAATCCAAGTACCAGGGAATGTAATTATATTATGATAATCCCATCCATCATCTTCGCCTTCACATTCACCAGTTGTTAGTTGAACCATTGATTCAAATGTTTTACTTCCAGCTCCTACCCAATCATCAACTACTGTACTACTATTCATGTTTTGATGAGCTTTAAAACTTTCAGTCCAATCCTCAACATTCTCATCAGTATCATTATTATCTTTATTTTCCACAACTATTTCATAATCTGTTCTCTCATTAGAACATTCTACTGCTTTACTTTCACATGCAGCTTTTGCAGCGTTATATTCTTTTAAAGCTTGTTGATATTCTTTATCTGATTGTGCTTGTGTTGCTACTGTATTGGCACCACAATTATTAGTCCAATAACAACTATCTAGACAAGTAGCACCTTGAATAGCATTAGTACGAACTAAGAATCCATTAGCACCAGCACCATATGTATGCCATTGATATCCTAAAGCAATCCAATAAACTTGAATTTGACCTCTTAATCCTCTAATAGTTTCAGCTGTTTTAGCAACTGTAGAGAAATAATATTGTCCAAGTTCCGGATTACAACCATTATAATCAGGTACCCAACTACCATTTACATAACGACCACCTGGTTTATTTTGTTGTTGAGTATATATTTGCTCAGCAGTTCCCTGACCAGCAGCTATCTCAGCTAAAGTAATACAACCTTTACTATCACTCATTTTAGTTAAGTAAGAGTTTTCTACTGGTAAGATAAAGTTATCAAACATAAATGATGGTAAATTACTACTATTACTATAATTTACTTTACTATTACCTTCATCACTCTCATATACTTCTTCATAACATTTATCTATACATTTTTGTGAATATTTTCCACCATCACATTCTTTTACACAAGCATCAAAATCTTCATTAGGGCCACCCTTATCACTTTGATGACCATTTGCTTGTGTACAAACTGGTGACTCTACACATGCAGGTTTTGGTGTAGGCATAGGAGCCGTATATTCAGCAGTACAATCAACTTTAGACTTAATTTCAATTAAATATTGGAAACAAAGCCCTGCTTCTGTCGCTACTGGATCGCTAAAGTTAACTTCAATATCCTCACGACAAGTAACTTTACAATTATTACTATTAGTAGTACCAGTATGAGTATACTTATGCATAGTCTCATAATTACCTGTACTAAACAAATCACAAGTTAATTTTATAGTATCATTTACATTATCAACATTTTGATAACCTTCACCTCCAGGAATTGTCCCTTCCGTATGACCACTATTATAACTTTCCCTTGCAGCATTAATCCATGCTAGAACAGTTGATTCAGAATACTGTACATTAACATATTCTTCAAAACAATATGAAACAGCTTCTTTCATAGTATCATTATTACTAAAATCTTTTCTATACGATTTACAAGCCTCACTATCATACATACTGTTTCTATTACTCATAGGATATTCAATTGTCTTCATTCCTACAAGTGAATCAGCTTCACAAGTTCCATCACTACTTTCAAGTCCAAATGACAAGTAAACCTTACCATCAGTTGGAACCTCTACTGTAACTGTTCCATTAGCATCTGCATAATGCTTTGTCTCATCAACCCTCTCACCATTTATATCACTATAAGTAATATAATAGTAAAGATTAGATGAAACATTAGTAAGTGTTGCCGTTGCCCCATTCTGACTTATCTTAATCTTATTCATATAAGTATCTTCATTATAAGCAGCAGAACACTCATTATTAGCAGCACTTACATTGTCTAAATTAGATACCATTACTCCTAAAACAGCCGCAACAACTATTGCTGGTATCATTAATAATTTAGACTTCTTCATTTTTCTCACCTTCCTTCAATCTACTTTCTATTTTATCATAGTTTTTATTACTTTTCACCCTAGAAAGTGTAGTTTTTTCATTTTCTCGTAATTTTCTTGCATCTACTCTAAAAGAATACTCTTTTGTACCATAAAATCTCGTACAAGTATATAAACTTAATAATAAGTCATCACTATTTACATCCGTATTAATATCATACATACTTACTTCTTTAGATGTTTTTATATAATCATCTAACTCATCTTTGGTAAAAGTATCACTATATGATGCACTTTGATCGTCTTCTATTAAAGCAACTGCATAAATACGATATAATGATGTCTCTCCTCTTTCATTTGTATATTCAATAAATTGATTATCTTTAACAAAATCTAAATAAATAAAGTCCATTAACTGCTCAAAATGACTCATTTCATCATCACCAATTATTGGATTAGATGAAACATTTCTTATATTATGAGAAACAAAGGAAGGATGATTGCTCTTTTCATCTGGAAATGAATTAGTCCAAGCAAAATCATAATCGCTTCTAAGTACATTAGTAGAATTATTAGTCTCAACTAATGGTAAATCAATATTAGTTCCTTCTACTCTTAACCAACCAACAATCTTATCACCATACTCTTTAGCATTCTCTATATTAGCACTCTCATCTTTAATAGTGTAATCACTCAGTTTTTCTTTATTAACTGCAAATAATAAAGCGATAGCGACTATAAAGATTATAATGGTAATTATTACTATAACTTTTTGTTTATTCATATTACTACTCCTTTAACTATTTAATACTATATGGATTATCTTTAGTTCCATCTCCATCTGTAACTACAACATTACTTTTTAAATAAGCTTTCCCCTTAATACCAGAACGACTATAATCATCAGCATAATCATATGACATAGTACCAATTGGATTAATAACAGCTTTTGTATTATCTGCTTTTGATGAATCTATACACCAACTTCCTACAGATGATGAATCTTTACCTTTAGCAGAGAATATATCAAAAGTAGATGGAATACCAAATCTTACTTTATATTTTTTAGTACTGTTCTTACCTAAATAAGTTATTCTTTTATTATAAATAGGAACTTCTATTTCAAGATTTGCAAATAAATCTGTATCAACATATTTAATCGCATCATTTACGACTTGATAACCTAAATTACCTTTTTCAGTAGGATTATATATCTTAGCATTATCTCCATTTTCATATCTATAACTAACTTCATCACCATTATTAGTTAGAACTCCATCCATAATTATTATAGCCATATCATCTTTAACACCAGCTATTCTCCATAAATAACCTGAATAATTAATATATTCACCAACTTCTCTTTCACTAACAGGGCTTTGTTTTCTACCACTTTTTTTATTTATAACCTGATATGGATTAGATTTAGTACCATCTCCACCATATACTTTAGTATTAGCTTTCAAAGTAACAGCAGGTCTAACATTTAATAAGTTTTTAGAATTACTAGTACTAACTCTATCAGGATAAGCAAAAGTAGTACTCATAACCCAAGGATTACCATCTTCTCCAAAATTAGAATACCATAGTAAGTTACTCATATCTAAATAACTAACTCCATTAACTAAAGATTTATTATAATCTTGCATAGCAAGAATACCAACATAATATTTTTTACTAGTTCTATCACATGTAGTCTTAGTAGCAACATCACCACTTGTCAATACATCATCACACCAACTAGTCTTAACAAGTAACTTTTTATTCTCATCTTCTAATAAATTATAGAAATAATCATTTAACCAACTACTAAGCTCACTATCATTAAATCTCTTATCACTACCAAAGTTAACATTACTTAAAGCATCATCACTAACTATAGTAATTGTTCCATCGTCATTAAGTCTTACTATTCTAAATAACATATTATTAAAAGTAATATAATTATTTTCTGCCATACCTACATAATAACCATCATTAGTATCAGCACTTATAATAGATTCTAAGCCTCTATAAACTTCTACTTCTCTAGTAACTGTTGTACTATTATTTAAAGAATCATCAATCGTATAAGTAATTTCATAAGTACCAATTGTATTAGGATCTACATTACTCTTAACATATACATCTTTAACATCCATATTACCATCAGTATCATCAACAACACTTTTAACACCAGGATCAGTAAATTCACTACCTAAGGCAATTGAAAGCTTTTTATCACCATTTAAAGTAATAACAGGACCTGTATGATCAACTAAAGATTCATAATTACCACATTTTAAATAAGTATAATAATTAATATCTCCATCTTTATTAATTACTTTAACATTAGAATTCTTAACATCACATAAAGTATTATAAGCCCCATATAAATCATCTAAATAATTTTGATTTACAAGAGTACTTAAAGGTATAGTAATAACTCTTCCCTCATCACTAGGAAGACTCTTTCTATTAACTTCATAATATCTAATACCTGCTTCTTCTAGAGTTTTCTCATTATCTTTAAACACTTTATTAGGATAAAGATATAAAAACCATACTAAAAGCAAAATAATTATTACTACCAAAACAACTATTAAAATTCTTATCAGTTTCTTTTTATCAATTTTCATTTTTATCTCCTCTTAACTTAAATGATATACATATCTTTCATCTCTAAATGTAAAGATTAAATCAACCGAACTATCTTCTTTAATATCATCAGGTAGCCTAAAATAAACGTAATTACCATTATAATTATCAATAAGGGAAGTCGTTACAATTCTTTTTGTTTTAGAAGAACTATCCTCATATTTAATTTTAGCATATATAGAAGAAAAGTCAACAAAACTTTTAGCGGTAAAATCACTACTAGAAAAAGCAATTTCTAATATTTTACCTGTAGTAGGATCAAGAGTTAATTCTTTATTAGCACATCCTCTTGCATCACAAGTATAACGAGTATAAGTAGTAGTATCAGTAACTCTAGCACTATTAATAATAATACTATCATCAGTTTTAAAATTCATCTCTTCATTAAGAGAAGTTTCTTTAACTGTTTTAACATCTCTTACATCTTTAACACTTAAATTTGTTTTCTTTAAAAGAATATTATTAGTAACATCATGATAATACAAAACAAATTTATTAGTATCTAAATCTTTATCTACTTTATATACTAAAATAAAAGTAACACTATCTCCACCTTTTAAGTAACTAGTTCTATCATAACTTTTACCTAAATCTTTAAAATAATCATAAGACTTACTATCGTATTTAAATTGATTATCTTTATTCATTACTCTAAATCTATCTAAATTAATATTTCTAGAATTACTAAGATTATTTTTTACTGTAACATTTAAAACCAAATAAGAATATGTGGCTTTACTATTTATAATAGTCCCTGTACTATCTCTATCTGTTAAATAACTATTATTAACAGTAATATCATAGTAATTAGCAGTAAAAGTTTTCCCTTCACTATAAGTCCTATGTAATACTCCAAAATAATAATAAGTATAACCACTAAGAGATAAGAAAAGAATAATTATAATAGTATTACATACAAGTCTATGTTCTAAATAAACATATTTAGCATTTCTAATAAACTTTTTAAAAGTTCTTGTAATCTTATCTTTATCAAACTCAAAATTAACTTCAAACTCTTCTCTATCTTCTTCTTTTATATCAAGATACTCTTCATCATTTTTAAAACCAAATTTTTTTAAATCTATACCAAGAAATCTAATTCCTAATATTATAAAGATCACATATTGGAAAATACTTGCTAAACTAAGTAAATCACGGGCAGCCATAATAGCAGGAATACTAGAAAGTTCTGTATAACTATTAAAATAACTATTTATATAGATGATTAATCCTAACATAAAAATATATTCTAATAGTGGTATTAAATATATTTTCCAAGGCTTTTTCTTATATCTCAATAAAATCATTAAAGCAATAGATGTTATTATAATTAATACCATCGCTATAATTAATAAAGGATTAATATAGTTACTCATAGGTTCATAGTAACTATTATAACTTTCTGTTTTAATAAAATCATTAACAAAAGTAGATAAGAAAGTAATTTTATAAAAGATATAAGCAGCACATAGTATAAGGACTAAATGAATTTTTTGAAAGTATTGAATCAATAGTGCATAAGGTTTTCTTAAGACCATAAAATAACACCCCTTTACCTTAAATACAGTATAACTTAATTTTTATAATTTGAAAAGTCCTTATTAAGTGATATAATGTAAAAGAGGTGTTAGAAATGAAGAAATTAATTATATTGACATTAATAGTTATATCTACAATAATGTTTACTGGATGTAGTAATAATAATGTTATAAATGAGATAAATTTTGATGAATTAGAAGAAAAGATAGATAATAAAGATAGTTTTATCTTAGAAATAATTCAAACAGGATGTAGCCATTGTGAAGAATTTTCTCCAAGATTTAAAGCTGTATTAAAGACTAATAATTTAGAAGCTTATTCTCTTAATATATATAATTTAAATAACGAAGAAAGAGAAAAATTTAATGATTTAATAACAATAAGTGGTACTCCTACCGTAATATTCTTTGAAAAAGGAAAAGAAGAAAATAGAATATCAGGAGCTGTTTCTAATGAAAAGATAGAAGAGGAATTAAAAGAATCTGGTTATATAAAAGAAAATAAGTAATTCAACTTTGAACTACTTATTTTTTTTAGCATCAAACTTTTTTCTTTCTTCAGTATTTAAAATGCGTTTTCTAAGTCTAATAAAATTAGGAGTAACCTCTACAAGTTCATCTGAGTTTATATAATCAAGTGCATATTCTAAGTGACAAAGTCATCATCACAATTACATTTCTCCTATTATCATACCTTCATAAACTACTGTACCTAGTTCAATAAATATTAGGTTCTTGCACAAAAGTTGTGGGAATCTAAATAAATTATAGACAAAATAAAAACAACTTCCTATAATGGTTTTAACAGAATAAAAAAGGAAGTTGTTACTATGATTATATCAGAAAAATTAATTAAATGTACAAAAAATATAAAAAAATATTATAAAAAAGAAAAATAGGGCTCTATCCTAAAATAGACCCCTTACAAAAATGATTTAACATTTTTTCCTTGCATAGATAATATAGCATAGATATTAACCTATGTCAAACTATTGATCCAAATTTTCTTTATAATTTTTTTCAATAATTTTGTCAAAATAACTATATATGGATTTCAATAGCCCATTATTAGTATAGTACTTACTATTAAGAATTATTCTTCCATAAAATAACTCTGTTATATCATGTTTAACATTATTTCTTACACCTTCACTACTAACAATTATATTAAACATATATAACGTATAAGTAATTTGCCTGATTCTAGAATTAGCAAGTTTATTATTTCTATTTTCTTTTCCAATACCACATTCTTTTAAATAATTAATTATTAATGTATCTGCTCTATGCAAATTATCTTTTTTATCAAGTTCAGATAAAACACAAGAATTATGTGCTACTGCGTTCCTAAGTTTATTAACTTCTCTTAATATAAATACATATTTATTATCATCTAAATTATATTCTTTAGTATAAAACTCAAAAAAATTAACTAGTTCTCCAAAAGTTATAATTTCAAGGAATTCCCATATAGGCATATTCTCAATTTTTTTATCTTTATCAATATCATATTTAGAAAAGATTTTTTTATAATATTCATTACTAACTTTTTTTCTAATGCTATCATGTACTCTCTTTGGAAATTTTAAATCATTATAATCTTTTTCTAAATAAAGATTAACAATATTATAGCCATCTTCTTCATCTATATTCTCTATAGTATTCAATATTCTAATTTTTAAATAATGTTCTATATCTATTATCATCTTAAATAGCAATAATCTTGTTCTATAATCTATAATAGATAAATCTTTTAAGTAAGCAAAATCTAAATATATATATTTACCTTTAAATTCTCCACATTGATATTTAACAAAATTATTTTTATAAGCCGTAACGTTATAATAATTATTATTTTCTGTTAAATATTTAATAGCATCATTTTCAGAACATTTTTCAAATTTTATATTCTTTCTTTTTAAATGTGGAACTAACTCTACTATTTTCATCATTGGTCTTAAAATTAAACTATTTTGTTCGATCATATTTATCACTTCCTAACTGCTGTGAATAGTATAGCACACTATCTATGAAAACTATACAAATTTTCTTTAATCATAAATATTAACATTATCTATCTAACAACAGAAAAATAAATAGACTATAACAAAGCCTATTTATTTTTTTTAGCATCAAACTTTTTTCTTTCTTCAGTATTTAAAATACGTTTTCTAAGTCTAATAAAGTTAGGAGTAACCTCTACAAGTTCATCTGAGTTTATATAATCAAGTGCATACTCTAAGGTAATAGGACGAGGTCTTTTTAAGACTACTGTATGATCACTTCCTGCAGCACGCATATTAGTTAATTGTTTACCTTTAACAACATTAACAGCAAGGTCATTATCACGATTACATTCTCCTATTATCATACCTTCATAAACTTCTGTACCTGGTTCAATAAACATAGTACCTCTATCTTCAAGATTACCAATCGCATAAGCGGTAGAATTACCATTTTCAACAGAAACAAGAACACCAAGTTTACGCTCTCCAATATCTACATTTTCATAAGGTTCATATGATTTAAAGGTATGATTCATAATTCCATATCCCTTAGTCATAGTCATAAAATCAGTTGAAAAACCAATAAGTCCACGAGAAGGTATTGTATAGTTAAGTCGTACCTGATTTTCAAAGTTAGTCATATTAGACATAACTCCACCTCTGGTTCCTAGATGTTCAATAACACTACCAACAACATCTTCTGGTACTTCTATTTGTAACTCTTCCCAAGGTTCATATTTTACACCATCTATTTCTTTAATAATTACTTTAGGTTTAGATACTTCAAGTTCAAAACCTTCACGGCGCATATTTTCTATTAATATTCCAAGATGTAATTCACCACGACCAGAGACAAGAAAGCTATCACTACCATTAGGTTCTACCTTTAGTGAAACATCTTTTTGAGTCTCACGAATTAATCTTTCTTCTATCTTTCTAGCAGTAAGTATTTTTCCATCACGACCTACAAAAGGACTAGAGTTAGTTCCAAAAGTCATTTGTAGAGTTGGTTCATCTATATGTAAAACAGGTAAAGGTAAATTATCTCCCATATTACAAATAGTCTCTCCTACTGATATATCAGCAAGACCTGCAATAGCGACAATATCTCCAGCTTCAGCACTCTCTATCTCTATACGATTATAACCATAATAACCAAATAATTTTTGAATTCTAAAGTTTTTAACAGAACCATCTAATCTAATACAACTAACCATTTCTCCAGTCTTAATAATTCCATTATGTACACGTCCAATACCAATACGTCCTACAAACTCATTATAATCAAGTAATGCAGGTTGAAATTGTAATGGTTTAGTATTATCTCCAATTGGTGCAGGAATTTTATCAATTATTAAATCAAGTAATGGTTCAAAACCTTTTTCTTGTGTACTAATATCATCACTTAAACTACAAGTCTCGTTTAATGCACTAGCATAAACTACAGGGAAATCAAGTTGTTCTTCATCAGCACCAAGTTCAATAAATAGATCAAGTACTTCATCAACAACCGCAGAACATCTAGCACTAGGTTTATCTACTTTATTGATAACTACGATAGGTTTAACACCAGCTTCAAAAGCTTTCTTTAAAACAAATCTAGTCTGAGGCATAGCACCTTCATAAGCATCAACAACAAGAATAACTCCATCAACCATATTCATAATACGTTCTACTTCTCCACCAAAATCAGCGTGTCCTGGCGTATCAAGAATATTAATACGATATCCATTATAGTCTAACGCTGTTGTTTTAGCAAGAATAGTAATACCACGTTCTTTTTCTAAAGCATTAGAATCCATTGATACATTACTTACATCTTCGTTATCACGAAACATACCAGATGTTTTTAAAATACCATCTACAAGTGTTGTTTTACCGTGATCTACGTGAGCAATAATAGCAACATTTCTTTTCTTCATATTTATCACACTCCAAAATACGTTCTAAATTATAACATAAAAAATAAAAAAATACTAGCTTTTTCTAGTATTTAAATTAATCTTGTTATTTGGCTTTTAGAAAGACCAGTCAATTCACTAATTAAAGGTATATCCATTTTTTTGGCAAGCATTGATTTAGCAATAGAGGTAGCAGTCTCTTTTCTTCCTTCTTTTTTACCCTCTTTTATGCCATCACTTCTAGCAGAATTAATCTCTTTTCTATGTACTATCTCTGCATCATAATATGCTCCAAATTCATCATCTAATCCTAATTCTTTTAACTTTTCCATAATTATTTTTCCCTCCTTTAAATCTCCTACTATTCTTTCCATTTCTTCATAAGACTCTGCTGTTAACATTGATAAATATGTTTCATATTTATTTGTTCCATCATATACTATTCCTTTGTATTTTCTTAAATCTATAGTAATTATTCTGACATCTTTTAAATAAGATTTCGATTTATAATCTTCAAGTTTATAATCCTTACTATTCCACTCTTTTACTTTAGCACTTTGTATTTTATTATTTAGATTAATTTGCATAACAAATCTATGATAATACTTTTCTCCTTGTAAAAAGCCATTACCAGACATTCTTAGAGCATATCTAATATTCTTAATTATAGTATGAACATGAACATATTGATTAAATTCTAAATTAACAAGTCTATTCTTATTAAGAAATATTGTATCTGCTCTATAATCTTTACCAATATTCCCTGTATTAAGTTCATTATCTATTGCAGTATAATGTTTTAAATCAATACCTGTTGCAAATTTAATAAAGTCTTCGTAAAACCATTTATAATGATCATCTTTAACTAAAGCTTTAGCAGTTGTGTCTGACATTAATGATATAAATCTAGGTACTTTGTTCATAAAGTCCCTCCTCTCTGCAATAGTTGTAACATAAGTAAAAAACTAATGCAAAAAGGTAATTTTGAAAATTCACTCCTAAAAGAGGGGTCAATTTAGTAAATTTGCTAGGGGAAAATACAAAATTTACCCTAAAAAGTACCCTCAATTTACAAAATTCATACTTTTTTAAAAAAATTCACTTTTCCTCCATCTTTTTTTACAAGTCGCTCTTATACCTATAATGTATCATAATAGATAGAATTAGTCAATAGAAAAAGCAACTAATTTGTTGCTCGTTTTAATAATTGTTGCCCTCGTTACGCAACTGAGACGTACTATTGGTAATTCCCTACTATAATTTATTTAAACTAATTATAGCCTTTTTAATTTAGTCACGAAAGA
>CAMMTE010000020.1:0-14440 GCA_946499755.1 uncultured Mycoplasmatota bacterium | reverse complement strand
TTCATTAGGAGTACGAATAATATCTCTAAATTCATTATAAACTTCATTAATATCATCTTTGTTCACTATTATTCATCTCCTTTTTTGTTTCTTCAATTCTTTTAAGTGCAATATCATAATATTTCTTATTCACTTCAAAACCTATATAATTTCTATTTTCTAAAATACAAGCGACTGCTGTTGTTCCACTTCCCATAAAAGAATCTAAAACTATATCACCCTCAACACTACTATTTCTAATTATTTTTCTAATAAACTCTAATGGCTTTATTGTAGGATGCCCATATCTTTTTTTATCGGACATATTAGTAGTAGAAAAATAAACAGTTCTTGCATCAGAATAATTTTTAGGCTTACAGTATCCTTTTTTTCTAAAATATAAACAATACTCTTTATCACTTAAATATGTATTAGAATATAAAGGCATTGTATTTGTCTTATTCCATATAAGAACATCATAATTACAGCCTAGTTTTTTAACAAAATAATCAAAATAAAATAGTAATTGTTTTTTATTACACCAAATATAAATGTTTATTGTTTTCATTACTCTTACTAATTCATCTAGTATCACATAATCATAGCCATTAACCAAACTACCTTTTATCAATTCCTCTTGTAATTTATAAATATCTCTTGTTATTTTATTCTTATTAAAACTTTCATCTTTTTTACGAGTAGATAACTCATAAGGTGGATCAATTACAACGAGGTCAATAGATGAGGTAGGTATTTTCTTAATACCCTCTAAACAGTCCTCATTGTATATTTTATTTAGTTCTAGCAATTATTTTCCCCCATAAAAAAAGACTGGGAATAACTCCCACCTTTTCCTTAATAAATTTTCATAATCAACATTAAATGCTTTAGCCAACCGATATATAAATATATTCTTAATATTCTTTACTTTATTATTTTCAATACTCCATAATGTACTTACCGAAATATTAGTAATTTTGGAAAGTTCACTTAAACTCATATTTTTACTTAATCGCATATTCTTTATATATTTTCCGAACACTTTCATTTTCAACCTCCTTTACTATAATTGATGTTCATTATTAAATAGCTTACTAAATTCTTTAGTAGCTTCTTCCATTTCATAATTAATGTTTCTAATAGCATTTTCTATTTCATACTTATTCTTAAATCTTTGTCTTGCTGTACTTTTTGATAAATAATTCTTTAAAATATCATACTTATTTTGCTTTTTATTTTTTAAGTAATGTTTTAAAATAATCTCTTGTATTAAATCGTTTTCACTAATTTTATTAAACTTTTTCTTACCATTTTCATAATTATAAAGAGCATTATTAACAATAGCATTATATACATAATTATCTACATATTTATTTTTAGAATCAATTAATGATGTATCAACTTCAATATTCTTAATATTATTATCTTCATATATTTTATGAAAGTAAGAATTAATTTTATTTAATGATGTTTTAAAATTAGCATATTCTCTTTTAAAATCTTTATTATCTTTAGAAAAGATATAATTCTTAATCTCTCTAGTAAGAGCCTGTATTTCTTTATCTTTAATAGAACCATATTTTATTTTACCTAGATTACCATTTCTATAATTATAAAGTTTTTGTCCTAAAGTTAAAATTTTTTCTTCTAAAAGTAAATCTTTTTTATCATATAATAAAAAGTTTTTTTCTTTTGGGTTAAAATATTTTTTTAACTTATCTATCTCTTTATTTGTTTCTTTTAATAATGGTGTATAAATCTTTTCCTTTTCTATTGCATGAACAACTTGAGCTTTTAAAAAATCAATTTCACTTTGTTTTAGATTACCACTTCTTCTATAGCCTACCTTATTTTTAGAATATAGACAATTAGGTTCTTTTTCCATAAATGAGAAATGAAAGTGAAGATTATCAGTATCAGTATGAAGTGCTATTTGATAAAACATTTTATTAGTATCTTTAAAACCACACTTTTTAAAAAACATAGGTAATATGCTAGTAGCAAGTTCTTTCTCTAATTTATGTATATCAATATTTTGAGTTAAATAATCATTATTAAATGATAACACTCCTTGCCAAAGATTAGAGTTTTCTAAATACTTAACAGCTCGTTTTTTTCTTCTTTCTACTTCATCAGCTGTTGCATATTTACCATTTTCTAAAACTAAATTAACAGTATTTTCTTTTGTTAATTTACCAGTATAATAATCATACATTGACATTGCTCTTTTTTCTTCATTTGTATAATAATCATACATACCTAATACCCTTTTTATAGACTTCATATTATTACTAAATTTATTATCTACATTATTAAACCCTAAAGTATATAAACTATTAAATATAACTTTAGGGCTTTTCTTTTTAGTCATAATATTTCTTACCTCTTAACTTAGCATTAAACTTAGATAAAGAAACACTATCTTTCGGATCTACTATATTTTCAAAATCTAAATCAGCATATAACTGCTCTAACAATAAATAAGTAACATTTAATTTTTTAGATAAATATTCTATATTCTTTTCAAACTTTTCTAATTTACTAAGTAACTCATTATCAGTTAAAGCAAGTTCTAATAATTTAGATACACCTTTAGAAAATGAAAGATTATTATTAATACAATAATTATTTATATTAGCATATTCTTCATAAGAAAAATAAATATGCTTATCTACCTTCTTTTTCATTTAATCTTCCCAAGATGAACTCTAATAATTGTTCTTTCATAGAATCAACTTGTATTTCTTTATCTTTAGTTAGTTTTTTAATACTGTAATATGGCGTATTAACTGGTAAGAAATAAGCGACTCCAAACTTTTGATAATTAGTTAACCACTCTCTTATTCTTCTTTGTGGTAATTTATTATGTAAAATAGTAACATCAAAACCACCTAACTTAAATATTTCTCTAGCTGTTAATTCAGGATGTTCTAATCGCATCATTATAGTCCATAACTTAAAAATAGGATCATAAACTATTTCTCTTTTATATTTAACATCTAATACAAAGATATTTTGCTTTAATATTTCAAGTTCTTCTTTTGTATAAATTCTTGTTTTCATCTACATCAACTCCATATCGTTATCATGTTCTTTTATTTCATCAACTAATTCTTTATTTAAAGTTTTACTATTTAGTACTTTATCAGCTATATCTTTAACATCATTATAATCTAATGATATATTAAGTCCTCTAGCTTTATCATATACGTTTTTTTCAAAGTCAGTCATTAAGTTTTCCCAAAAGAAAATCATATCTAATTCTTTAGTTTCTTTATCAACTTCTAAATCAACAATTTTCTCATTTGCATATATATTATCTATAATACTATTTATATTTTTAGATATATATGTCCTAGTAGAATAATCACACTTATCTAAGTATGTATCTAGTGAAAGTATATAGTTTTCACTTATAGCATCACTTAAAGCATATTCTACTATATCATCGGCAATTATCTTATTTAGTGTCAATTTCATTGTAACCTCCACTCTGCAATATATTTATATAACCAATTTCTAATAATTTAATAATCACTTTAGCTCTACTTAAATGATAAAATTCAGCCATTAAACTAATCCTATTGTATAAATCAATAGGTATTAAAAACTCGAATCTTCTAATACTATTACCTCCCAACTAATATAATAAATTCTATTTTAAAAAAAGCAGGATAAGATACTTACGGACTATAAACTAGTTAGCCTTTATAAAATAAGGCTTTATAGTTCCGTAAGTCTTATTTTGCACTTGCAAAATTCATCCTATAATATAGGATGTTTTAATAATATAAAAGGTAAACTACCCTTATATATCAACAAATTTATTAGGAGTTAAAATCTACCAAACTCATACCATCAACTAATTTACCGTCAAGTGATACTTGATAATGTAAATGATTATTGGTGGAAGTTCCTGTAGTTCCAACTCCTGCTATTTCTTGACCTTTATTAACTACTTGACCTTCTGTTATCTTATTACTATTAGGGAAAAGATGAGCATAGGTTACTAGATAATTATTACCATCACAACGTATTCTAATCTCATTACCATTACTACCTATATCTTGAGCATTTACTTGATATGGAAAAGACACTTTTTCTGCTACTCCGTTACAAGTGGCATATACTGGGGTAAGAGCTTCAGCTGATAAATCCCAACCATTATGTTGGTCGCTTTTACCAAACACAACCCTTTCTTCCATAAAAAAACTAGATACTCTTTTAATTTTAGAAAAGTCTATTGGTGGTGCAAAAGGTTTAGCTTGAGTAACATTTATTTGATTACTTTCTTCAATTCTATCTACATCACAAACATCTAAAGGACTATATTTTCCTAAATCACAAACATCACTTATAGGTAACATTTGTTTAGAATCATTATCTAAATTATCTTTATATATTTCTTCAAAAGATAAACTGTTATCAGCATTATAAAAATATAGTATTCTTTCTAAAGACACATAACCTTTTTTAGATTTAATATAATCACTTACAACATTTCTATAATCATCAGCATACTCGCTATTATTCTCAACATAACCATCAGTAACATTAGAGTCAAAAAAGCCTAATACTTTTAATATAGGTGCAAGTAAAATTATAAATATTACTGCTATAATAATTATTCCAATAATAACTCCATAAACTATTTTCTTTTGCATTTATCTTTCCATTTCAAATTCCTCTGCTTCATATAAAGTGTAAGAATATTTATTTACCTCTAACATTAATAATAATGCCTCTTTTGATAAATCTTCCTTTTCTTCAATTTTATAATCACTATCAAAAACTATTTTATATATATCAGAATAAAGTTTTTCCATTGTATCTTCTACTCCCTTATCACTTGAAAGAACAATATTCATCATATCAAAAGCAAACTCATCAGTTCCAAAATAAAGAGAAAACTTATAAGGATCCGACTTCTTTATATACTTAACTAATGAGTCAGCTACTTCTTTTCTTTTATTAATATTTTCTTTTAGTGGATTAAATATATAATTTCTTTTAATAAGTTCTTGTTTTAAATTATGTTCTATAACACTATCATAATTTTTATGCATAGTATCAATATATTTCCATACACCATCTTCATAAACATATAAAATATTTTCACTTGATTTAATAGAATATTTAATAAGTTCTTCTCTTGTCAAAAAATCTTTACTATGAAACTTTTCTCCACGGTCACGATGGTAAGCTACTGTTACGTCATCTTGTTGTTCTTTAAAATTATGTGGCTTAGAAGAATCAGGAGATACCTCTTTACCTAATTTTGAAATATCTCCTAGTTTTATTAAATCTTCTACTTTACTTTTATCTTTATAATAAGTATATAAAATAACACCGTTATGCTCTAAATAACCATCACTATGACAATAAATAGATTTATAAGTGTTATCGTCTTGTTTCATTGCAATTCTTGAAATCGTACTCATATCTACCTCCTATGCTTCGCCCATCATTTGTCTTTCAAGTTCAGTCGCTCGAATCCAAATTCTTAATCTATCTTTACTACTAACATTTAATAAAAACTCGCCCCTTTTAGCAGACAATAAAAAAGCCTTTTGAGTATCAGTCAAAGGACTATTTTCAAACAGAGTTAGATAGGCTTTTAAATCATCTTCTTTTAAAATACCTACCATTGTATATTGACAGTTGTTAAAAATAGCAGTCGCGTGTCTTAAAACACCTGCATTACCTATAAAGTCTTTAATACTTTGAGTACACACTATCATATTAGCAAAGTATTTACGAACTCGCCTAGCAAGTTGTCCGAAGTTCTTAATAACTTCATTATTCTTCTCATCTATGAATAAATGGAACTCATCTACTATAATACTAATATGTTTATGCTTATTACCTAGCTTTTCATTTTTAATTTTATTAGAAACAATACTGTTATTAAGATAGGTAAGTAAATTTAAAGTTTGGGTATTTATTAATCTTTGATTACCACTATATAGTAACTCTTGTAAGTTAAAAGAGATTAAATCATTTGATAAATCTATATCAGTATAACCGTCAAAAAGATAAGCATCAGTTCCAGTTAAAAATCTTGATAATATTATTTCTAACTGCACTATTAACTTTCTTTTTTCTTCACTATCTAAACTTTTTTTATATTCAGGTAAATACTCATAAAGTTCACTAAATATAGGGTAATCTTCAGGCTTTAAAGTTTCTAAAGTGTTTATAGATGTATTCTTATAAATACCTTTTTTATTATATAAAGACTCTACTACTGCTAATAACATAATTAATTCTTTTTCAGTTATATCTTCAAAAGCAGTTTTAAAAAAAGCTTCTAAAAAGCCTAAATGTTTAGCAAGAGGACAGTCAGTTTCTTTAAGTTCCTTATTATCGTCAGATGGAATATATCTTATTTGTAAGGGGTTAATCATACCACCTTTTCTTGAATATAAATCTATATATTCCCCACCATTTTCAAGTACTAAATTCTTATATTCGTTTTCAGCATCTATTATAAATATTTTAGTACCACGAGCAAACTCATTTATAATCATTTTCTTAACAGTAAAACTTTTACCACTACCAGTTGAAGCAACTACTGCTAAGTTATGAGATGGTCTTTCATTATTTGTAACAAACGGATCAAAAAATATTGGTAAAGAAGTATGTAAATCTATACCTAACATATAACCAGTAGAATCATTAAAATATGTTTTAGTAAACGGAAAACCTGCCGCTAAAGTTAAAGTTGGTAAATAGATAGAATAATCATTTAAAGATTTTGTAGTTAAATCAAAAGTTTGGAAACACTCCATTTGTCTTAATTTTGGAATATCTAGTTTTATTTGATAACGGTCAGTTATAATCTTTAAATCTCTAAATATATTCTCTCTTTCCTTTTTAGTACCAGTAATTATTAAAGTAAGAGCTACTTCTTTAATTTTTTCATCTCCGTTTTTAATGTCATACATTAATTGTTGGAAGTTCTCTTTTTGAGTATCAAGCTCTGTAGCATCACTTAATTTTCTAGTGGTGTTACGATCCGATAATAAGAACTGGTATTGGGAATTAACCCATCTAATTAATTCTTCTTGACTAATAGCATCTTTAATACTAATACAAGCTCTAACATTAGGAACATTAAATATTTCCTCAAAAAATAATCCCTCTACAAAAGGGGGAATGCTTTTAATAGTAACTATTTGTGTATCTATATTGTCTATTTTTAACATATTAACTTTTTCAGTTAGATTTAAAGGCGAAATTAATGTAGGTAAATCACTCCAAACTAGATTATCTAAAGAAACAGGATTCATATATAAATTAGTTAAAAACTTATATATTTCTAACCTATTAGTAATTATCTCTATATTTAATTTTGGAACAATATTAGCAACTATTTCTTCAAGTTCATCTAACTGTTTTTCTAAAGTTTCAACATCTTTAGCAATAATAACCCAATAATATATACTAGATACTGTATAATTATTATCTTCTAGTTCTTCTATTAGTCTTTTACTTTCATCAAGTAACTTACTTTTCTTTTTATCATCTTTATAGTCGTTTACAAGATTTTCTAAATTAATCTTATTATTATTTAAGTTAATTTTTTGGTCTAACTTATAACATTTCATAGTTAGTCCCTTTATTTGATATAAAGATTTTAAACCATAGAAGAAATTCTCTTTTTCTCTTTTACTAGTCAAAGATAAGTCAATAGCTTTTACTTCTATCAAAGAGGCAACCTCTCCTGTTTTAAGTTCTATTAAACCATCTTCGCCTACATCTTTTACGTTAGAGAAATACTGAGAGTTCTTGGCTCTTTTCTTCATTTTATGTTTATCTATATATTTAACTTTTCTTTGCTTTTTATTTGATAAATGCACTTATAGACATCACCTTACTTTCTTTTAACTTCTCATTAAAATAATAATAGTTTTTAGTTCTAAATATATATTGAAAAAGCATAATAATTACTTTATACATCCTATTCTTCTTAGAAATATTTATAGGAATTAGTAAGAACACACAAATTGATAGAAAGATTAATGCTTCAATTTTAGAATCAGTAAAAGAAAATAAAATTAAGAAAATAATAAACATAGGTAAGCCTATATATAAATCCATTACTTCTATAAATTTACCTAAAGTCTTTTTAATTGAACTTATTGTTATATACATAAAATTCACTTCCTTTGTCTATATCTTCCAGTAGGAATATTTCTACCTGGCATTACACTACCAACTGCACCTTTAATATTACTTTTACCAAAACTTCGTAAGTTCTTACCAATATTAGATGGTGTCGCTTTACTAATTCCACTACCAAACTTCTCTATAGCAGTACCGATACCTTTTCCTATTACATTATTACTTGCTTGACTATTACTACTAATTTTAGAACCAAAATTTTGAATAGCACTACCTACTTTAGATACTGCTTTATTTCCACCAGCTAGTCCTATTGTCGAAGTTGCAACACCTAAACCATAAGCACCTACTCCACTAGCAGATAAGCCTCCTGCTGTTGCAACAGTATTAGCGACATGACCAAAACTTATCAAACTCATAAATTGTTCTCTACCACTATTAGCACTTACATTATTACCAATAAATCTATTAACAACTTGCGAACCAGTTAGTAAAAAGATACCACAACCTAAAAACATTATTGATTTTAAAGCTGTATCTTTTAGAGTAGAATCGGTAAAGAAAGTAGTATTGTTAATAGCATTCATTACTATTACAGTTAATCCTATAATTAACATTACAACAGCACTTTGGAGCATTAGAGAAACAAGTTGCTCAAAGACAGCAGAACGTCTTTGTTTATTTCCTATAGATGTAGCAAAGATAATCGGACTAATTAAGAATAAAAATAAAAACTCAATTTGTCGTCTTGCTAACATCATCCCACTAAAGAATAAAGTATATAAGAAAAAGCCACCTACTAAGATAGCCATTATCCAGTCAATATCATATTTATAATCTTTTTTATCAGGAAGAATCCATCTAGCCGAAGTAACATATTTATCATTATACATTTCTTTCTTTCCAAAAGTGTCATTTGTTATATTCTTCTTAATATCTTCATTTTTAAACTCATCACTATCTACATAACCTTCAGAATGAGTAACATACATATTTAACATTGTAGAAGATAAATTAGTATTACTTGTAACCATATTAGAAGTATAACCACTTAAAGTAGTAGAAAATGTATTTGCCTGACTAAATAAAAAGACACTTAAAATTACTAGAAAACTACACTTAACTATTTCCATAACTATTTGTCTTGTTTCTAGTCCTTCATCAGGCTCTAATATTTTCATTATAAATCGCCATATAATGAATAAAGCTAGGAGTGTTACTGCTATTGCTAATACTCCTGTATGAAAGTTAGAAAAGGATGTATTATCAGCTACACTACTAATAATGTCATATAAATTTAACTGTTTTAAAATTTCAAAAACAATATCAATTAAGGAATATATGAAACTTATAATTCCCCAACCTAAAGTTCTTAATAAATCTAAAGCACTTAGCATAAACTATAATCCTTAAAATAAACCAATAATTAAATTAACTATTGATACAGCAATAATTATACCAACTATACCAAACATAGTTTGAATAATACCATGTTTAACCTGTTGTTTTCTATCAACATCAACAACAGAATATAGAGCAAAACCAATAACTAGAGCAAGTCCTGCTGCTGTTATACCAATTCTTAAAGCCCAGTCAGTTATAGTTTCTATGGCGCTTATAATACTATTAATATCATAACTACCACCACTTAATTTAGAAATTCCATTACCAATAAAAAAGTCCTTCCCCATTACATCATCCTTTACTTAATAAATAAACAAATGATATAATAGAAAAGAGTTAATTTGCGTGGGGCATTTTAACTCTTTTTTCTATTAATAACTACTGATTTAATTCTTGTTCTATTTTTTTACTCTTATTTGAAAGAAAAGTTACTTTCTCGGCAACGAACTCTATATTATATCTTGAGCCCTCATTAGTTTTTACTATATGACTTTCAGCACGACCTCTAACACCAACAATATCTCCCTTTTGACAATACATAGCTGTCACATCTGCTTTATCTCCCCATAAAGTACAATTTATAAAATCAGTTTCATAAACTCCATCACTATTTTTAAAACTACGAGGAACTGCTAAACTTATGTTAGCAACTTTTTTTCCATCATCTAATTCTTTTACTTCTACATCTTTTGTTAATCTACCTACAAACAATATACTATTCATCATTTTATCACGATCCTTTCTTACAATAATTTCACATAATAAGTTCATTTAAACAATTATCTAATTCTTCTTGTTCTTCTTTTGTTAAAGGTTTTGTTTCTATTTTTTTAGTATTCCAATATTCATTGCCTTGCTCATCTTTATAATAAATAGGTTTATCTTCTCTTTCTTTATAGTCCTCAACATTACAGTTATACTTTTCTTTAAAATCAATAGAAGTTGGTAAAGTACATATATTCTTTTTAAAACATTTAGTACAAGACTCAACCTTTTCTTTAAAGTTAAGATGACATTTAATTTTTTTATCTTTATCTTTTAACTCTTTATCTTTACTCTTATTATCTATATCTATCTCTTGCGTTACCTCGTTGTTACATTGTAACGCTTTTTGTCTAGCACGATATTCCCTTACTCTTTGAGCACTTGAACTTTCACTACCGACCATTTGATTAAAATTAGTAATTTTAAAAACATTTTCTTCCTTATAGATTAGTCCTAGTTTTTTAAATATATCTAGGGCTACTGCGACTGTATCATAATCGAAGTACTTTGTATCTCTTACTATTTTATTAATATCATAAGGTATAAATATATCGCCTACTTTATTACTTAACTCGCCATTATTATTAGCAGTTAGCAAACACAACATTTGATATAAGACAATATATTTACAACCATTTTTCTGTGATAGTAAGAAATCTATTTCTTCCCTATTAAAGAAATCAGTTCTTAACTTGATCCAGTAATATCTCTTATCGTTCGTAACCTACTTCCTTTACTTTATCAAAAACTAGGACTTTATTAATGTTTTTAATTACCATTTTATGCCTTTCCTAAAAGTTCAGCAATAATAACAATTTGTTTATCAGTACCGTCTTTACAAGTAATTAAAGTTAAAGTAGTAATACCTTTATTTCTTACTATTTTAGCTTTTCCAGTTTTATCTATTTCATATATATTTTTTACATTGTATATATACTTATAACCTTTATAGTAAATATTTATAGTATCTTCTAACTCTAGCTTATCTAAATCATTAAAATAAGCAGTTCTACCACTACCAGAATGTCCTGCCAAAATAAAATTACCTCCGTCTATATCAGGGTAATCAGATTCCTTTAATATTTCTATATTTTTATCTACATCATTTAATTTAGAATCTTTACTATACATACCTCTTTTTAAAGATATTTTAGGTATTTCTATAACAGATATATAATTCTCTGTCTTTAAAGATTCCTTTTCTTTTACTGTATTATCAGTATTAGAAGTACTTTCTTTAGAATCTTCTAACTCTTGGAAAAATATTTCAAGTTTATAATCTTCTTCTTTTGTAATATAACTATCTTTAAACTCATCATAGATTATAAATGAAATAATAGAAAATATAAGTAATGGAACTATTAGACATAATGCAAGAAAGATTTTATTTTTTCTGTTTCTTTTTTGCATATACAATTAAAGCTATTCCAGTACCTGCTAAAGCAAGTAATATAATATCTAATAAATAGTCATCACTTACATTTGTATCAGGAACATCAATGATTTCAGTTTCAACCTCTATTTTTTTATCTTTCATATTAATTTTAACTACTTCCCCATTTTCATCTATGGAAAAATAGATTTTATCAGGATTAACTTCATAGCCTTCAGGAGCGATTTTCTCGATTATATAGAAATCCCCATATTCAAAGTCTTTTAAGATAATACTACCATCATCACTTGTAGTACCTGTATATACTAGTTCATCAGTTTCAGCATCATATATTTCTATTACAGCACCACCCAAACCTACATTAGTTTCAGCATCTACTTTATCAAAGACTAAATCAGATTTAATCTTTTCATTTTGTAGATAGACTTCAATTTTAGTAGTAGTATCATCAATAGTAAAATAATAATCATCAATAAATTGATAACCCTCTTTGCCTTCAACTTGATGTAGTTTATAATTTCCAAAGCCTAAGTAAACAGACATTTCCCCATTAATATCAGAAGTTAAAGTAGTAATTAGTTCATTTGTATCAACATTATATAGCTCAAAGACTGCACCTTCTTCAGGTATATAAGTTCCACTATTACTTGAACCCATTACTTTTTTAGAAGTAAATTCTACGTTTGCTTTTAACTTAATATTACCATTAATAAAAGTTGGGTCGCCTCTACTTAAACATTTTTGATTAGCACCATCATAAATTAGTGGTACATTATTATTAGTTTTAGCGTTTAATGAAACCGTTCCCTCAAAGCCTTTTTTAGCTGTTACAACTAAATTGTTACCTTCAATTCTTAAATCTAAATTATCATTAGATTCTACTTCAAAGTAGTTTCCTAATACTCCATTAGTATCAGTTAAAGTTTTTGTTTCGCCTACGTTCATAGTAAGTTCTTGATTATTAAAACTTACAGTATTACCGTGTTTATTAACTAGCTCCATTATTTCAGACATCATACTATCATATCTAGTACTTCTTGTTAATGTTTGGTCGTTAGGTTCAACTGGGTATGGTGCATTTTCTTTATCAGTTACTTGCCATATTAAGAACTGAGTCGCTGCATACCAACTTGTATCGGTATGACCTGTATAACCATAACCATAATAACTAATTAATTCTATTTGTCTTAATTCTTCTCTTGTTAAACCTGTAAGACCTAATTTCTCACTTTCACTTTCATAGCCTGTAATAAGAGAGCCATCATATACTTTTACATGAGCTTGTATGCAATAAATAAGCTGATTATCACTTGTTCTTCTAATACCATATTCCTCTGTTGCTACCCAGTCACTTAAATCATCAAATTGTGTAGTAGCCATCCAAAAGCTAACAGATTTATCAACATAAAGTTGATCGTTCACAGTTTGAGCTTGAACTACTGGTATAGAAAATAAACTTATTACCAATACAAGCATTCCTTTAATTAAATTTTTAACTTTGTTTTTAATAATTCATCATTCCTTTCCACAAAAAAACACCACTTAAAGTGATGCATTTTTTTAATTATATCCTAGTTTTTTAAACTCATTTAAATAGTACTCTGTACCATTAACATATATTGTTACCCAACAACCTACTGTATTAACATATTTACCACTTACAGTACCATAATTAGTTACAAAACCATAAGTTGTATTAATGCGAGAAGCCTCGCTTATACATTGGTTAATATCTTTATAAGCAACTTCTTCCCACTCAAACAACTTTGCATTGTAATATTCATATTCACTAATGCCTAACTTTTCCCATTCAGTTAAAGGTTCTTGTGGAACACTTGGAGTAGTCGTAGTTGCAGGTGGTGTAGTTGAAACACTTGGAGTATTACCACTTACAGCACCATTATTAGAACTACTAGGGTTAGAATTAGAGTTTGAACTTGAGTTAGCATTAGCATTACTATTACCACTATCAGTTTGTTGATTTTGATTAGTAGTATTAGAATCCTCTTGCTTATCACTAACTTCATTACTATCTTTTTGTTCTGTTGATACTTCTTCCTCTTTACTATCTTTTTCCTTATCAGTTTTCTTTTCTTTTTTATTAGTTTCTACTTCTTCGCTTTTATTATTATTTTCGGTAGTATTACTACTCATATTATAAAAAACTAAAATAGATCCACTTATTACTACCAATAATAAAACTACAGAAAAAACTAATATAATTTTTTTCTTTTTATTCATAATCCCCTCACAATAAATATATTACTTATAATATTTATTGCTCATCTTCAGTATTTTGTCAATACTCATGGTATTTTTTGCCTCTTATATTCGTACATAGAATCCCCTCCTAACAAAAAAACAGTAGATTTATTTCTCTACTGCTTTATCAAAAGCTAATGCTACTTTAATAATACAACTGACTTTGACTCTTGATAATGAACTAGAACTCATCGTAAGTTTTTCACATATAAAAGACTCTGACTTCTTTCTAAAATAAGAATCTATAAAATAAATTTTTTCAGTATAAGTCATAGTATTAATTATATTGCTTAACTTATCATAAAAAGCACTTATCTCTTTAAACTTATCTAATTTAGTAGCAACATAATTACCTACCTTATCAGTTATATTATTAGTAAACATTTCGTATTTTACTTCGTAATTAGGTGTAATAGTAGGCTGTGGCAGTTCACTATATTTATATCGAGCCATTTCAAACTTTAGCATCATTTTATCAATTTCTTTTTTACTTTCGGCATAATTGTATTG
>CAMMTE010000019.1:0-14494 GCA_946499755.1 uncultured Mycoplasmatota bacterium | reverse complement strand
TTATCTTAGTATTTAAAAGAAGAGTTCTAGCGATAGCAAGTCTTTGTTTTTGTCCACCAGATAAGTTAATACCACCTTCTCCGATTATTGTATCATACCCTTTTGGAAGACTCATAATATAATCATCTATATAAGCTCTTTTACAATACTCTCTCACTTCTTCTAGACTAACATCTTCTTTAACTAATCTAAAATTATCAAGTATTGATAAATTAAATAGAAATGGACTTTGTCTAATAATCGAAACATTACCTCTTAAAGACTCTTCTGTTAAATCTTTAATATTAATACCATCTATAGTAATACTACCTTTGCTAGCATCAAAATATCTAAGTAACAAGTTAAATATTGTACTCTTACCATTACCACTGCGCCCTACAATAGCAATCTTTTTATTAGGGACAATCTCTAAATCAAGACCATTTAAAGTATAATCTTCATCTTCTTTATATTTAAACTTAACATTATTAAATTTAATAACCCCTTTTGTATTATCAAGTATTTTCTCTCCATATACTTCATCTTTATATAAATCATTATTTAATAGTTCTCCTATTCTTTTTAAAGATACAGTTACTTTATTAAAACTAACCCCAAAGTCACTAATACTCTCAACTACTTCATCAATTCTCCAGATATAAGACTCCATCATTAAAAACACACTTAAACTAATAACCCCATCCAAATAACACTTACCAGTTGTAAAGAGAATTAAAAACTGAATTAAGAAATAAGCAAAATTATTAAACCCATAATACCATCTCTCATACTTTCTAACCTTAGCCGTATGACTATAAAGCTTATCAATAACTTTAAATATATTACTCTCTATTATTCTAGTAATACCAAGTGACTTAATCTCTCTAATTCCTGTAATATTTTCTGTTGCAACTTTTACATAAGAATCACTTTCTTTTTTAATATTCTCTTGACTCTTCTTAATTCTAGGAAAGAACTTCATCGAAATAAATCCCATAATAATTGCAAGTAACATGATTTCTAAGAACAATACAAAAGATATTCTAATCGCAATAACAATAACTATAATTACAACAACTGCTTTACAAATAAGTCTAACCATCTTAGATAATAATTCCATAACTCTATCAGGGTCAGTATATAAACGGTTAATAAACTCCCCTACACCAATCTCTTCAAAGGCAAATGCAGGTAACTTATCTATCTTTTTATATAAGTCTTTACTTACATTTTTTGTAAACTTAATCTCAAAATATGTATATAAAGCGTCTCTTGGTATCTGTAAAAAAGTGTAGAAGATAATGTAAATACCTTCATAGATTGCAAGATAAAAGATAAATGAATTTATATCTTTAGCAGTTAAAGCTTCCACTGCAACACCCCAAAAATATACAGATATTAAAGCAGGTAAATAAGATAATGCTACTAAGATAATATAAAGAACAAGTCTTAACTTATCATCCTTAATATAGTCCCAAAATATTTTAAAATGTTTTAGTTTTTTCAAAATAAACACCTCCAACAAAAAAACTACTTTACAGTAGTTCTCATAAATATTACATTAAAAGGATAAGACTTCTTTTAAAATACCACTGTAAAATATGTCATAAATAGTTTTATCTACACTAGTAACTAAAAGTCTCATCCTAATCACTCTTCCTTTCAAGTGACATAATAATATCATATAGATAAATCATTGTCAAATAAAGTTCTATAGTCCATCACTAAAGCTAGTAAACTCACCTTTTTCTACTTTAGGTAGTCCATATTTTTCTTTCCCTAGATTAATCGCTTTAATCATAAAAGCCATATTCCTACCTAAATTTCTCATAGTCTGTAACCCTTCTTTATCTTTTTCCACATCACTAGCTTCCCTACCATGTACTTCATTCCAATAACTACTAGAAACAATAGGCATACTACAAATAGTAAAGTATTTATTAATCTCATCCATTGCCGAAGTAGAACCTGCTCTTCTAGATGATAAAACAGCAGCCCCTACTTTCATAGTCTTATCAAAATGTGTACTATAAAACAATCTATCTAATAAAGATATAATTGTCCCATTACTACCTGCATAATAAACTGGACTACCTATAATAATACCATCAGCATTTTCAAATTTTACTGCAATATCATTTACTATATCATTAAAAACACATTTACCTGTTTTAGCACAAGAGTTACAAGCAATACACCCTCTAACATCTTTATTACCAACTACTATAGTTTCTGTTTCAATTCCTTCTTCATTAAGAGTCTTACTAACTTCTTCTAAAGCTCTTGCCGTACATCCATTAACCCTAGGGCTACCATTTAAAATTAATACTTTCAAAACAATCATCTCCTAATACTAATTATATCACATTTGAAAGAAATACATTATAGATGTATAATATTAACGAGGTGATACAATGATTATATGTCCAAACTGCAAAACAGAAAATGATGAAGATGCTAAATTCTGTAAAAACTGTGGATATTATTTTTTAGAAGAAAATAGTAATAACCAAGATAATAATAAAAAAGAACATAAAAAGAAAGACAAAGTTAAACACAAAACCAAAACTAAAAACAAGACAAAAATAAAGAAGGAAAAAGCAAAGGCGCCAAAATATAAACAGTCAAATGATAAACCAAGATCAAGTATCTTTACAAAAATACTTTTGCTATTCTTCATTCTATTATCTATAGGTCTCTTAGTAATAGCAAGCATCCTAGGATATAATTACTATCTAGAAAACAATATAGAAGTACCTAATGTCACAGGATACACTTATGAAGAAGCAACGGCTTTACTTAATACTGCAAACCTAAGTTATGAAAGAAAAGAACAAGAAACTACAAACAAAGATGAAGTTGGTATTGTCCTAAAGCAAAGTAAAAAAGCTGGTTCTAAGACTCATGAAAATGCCGTTATTACTTTAACAGTAGGAATTCTAGATAATCATGTTACTGTTCCAAACGTTGTAGGTATGACTTTGGAAGAAGCAACTGAAACATTAAATAAAAGCGGTGTATCTTACAGAATAGAATATAAAGATACTAACAACGAAGAAGATAATACAGTCATAAAACAAAGTATCAAAGCAAATAAAAAAATAGAAAATACAGAAATAGTAACTATTACAGTTGCAAGAAATAACAATAACGAAGCTGATAATAACACTAATAACGATGATGAAACATCTAACGAAAATAAAGAAAATTCTACTTCTACTGACGATGTAAATCAAAGCCAAGAAAAAGATCTACAAAATTAAGTAGATCTTTTCTAATACATTGATACTTCTACAACTTTAAAAGTAGCATTTTGCATTGCTTCTAAATCTTCACTACTAACATAAGTGAAAATATCAAAATTTTGACTTTGATTAGCACCTAAACTATCAGCAGTAATATAATCAGTAGCAATTCTACTACCACTTGTATCAATCGCTTCAACTTGAATATTAAATGATTTAACATCATCTGTCAAATTTGTAACTGTAACAGTTAGTTTAGAATCAACTAATCCATATTCACCTAAACTACCTTCAAAATTACCAATACTAACATCAACATCCTTGTCAAGAATCTCTTCAGTATTATTACCAGCAGCATTATCCAAATCATTTGAAACTTTATCTAAAGACTCTGCCCAACTACTCTGTAAAGATAAAGTAATAGCAATTGATAAAATTCCCAAAATTAAACCTGCTATCGCTTTCCCTTTACTTGCCTTCTTAATTAAAGAAACAATAGCAAATATAACTGCAAGTATTCCTAAGAAAAAAGATGCATTATTTAAAATAGGAATAAAAGATAAGCAAATACCAATAATACCTAACACTAACCCAGCTGTTGCAAAACCACTCCTTTTTTCTTTTAAGTCTTTAAAATCTTCATCCATAATTATTTACTCCTTTCCATCACTATTATATAATAAAATAATCTCGCAGTAAATAGTTCGTGTGAATATTTTGCAGTAAATAATATCATACCTATATTAGGAGGTATGTATGAAATTAAAATTTAATAATCTAAAAGATTTACTTATCTATAACATAAAGTACTATCGCTACGTTAATAATTATTCTCAAGAAAAATTAGCAGAACTATCAAAATTAAGTCCAAGATATATAACAGATGTAGAAAGAGGACTACATTGTCCAACTATTCCAAAACTTGAAAGCATCGCTAAATCTTTAAATATTGAACCACATATTTTATTTATGAATATAGATAGAGATAAAACTATCATTGATAAAATGAATAACAAAAGACAATACAACCAAAAATAAGAACTAAAAGTTCTTATTTTTATTATAAAGTATGATTAATTTCATTAACTCTATCTATAGTTACTATAGTACTTTGATTAAACCACCAATAATCTTCAGCCTTTAATACTACATTTTCATTAATTAAATCACTAGAACCAATATTATTGTATCCACATATATCTTCACCTAAACTACTAACAGAGTCCCCAGCTTTTGTTACATATATAGCAGAAGGAGCATATGCACCATCTTCATTTACTTTAAGGAATTCAGTCATTCTTGCTAAGCCATCCTCTATAGAAGCATAATCAATTTCTAAATCATAAGGTTGAGCAATCATAACATGAGGAATTAACCTATCTCCTACCGTATTTTCAATATTAGAAGCAACTAAATTAGAATTTTGATCATAAACACCAGGTTGAATATCACTAGCCTCTTTACCATAACCACTTGCAATAGCCATTGTAAAATTACCACTTATAGAACTAACATTTCTGTCAGTAATAATTTTAACATCATCACCACCATAATTTTGAAAAGCTATATAATAATAAGCATCACTATTATCAATATCACTAACACTATCTAGATACTGACACTTTATACCATCATCATTTAACTTTTTAACTGCAGCCATCAACTGTTGAGCATCACTACCATCATTAACTATAGCAACACTAGGTATTTCATCACTACTAACAACAATTGCTTGTGCTGGTTCATTATTAGAAATCATAGTATCATTAATATTAGCTTCATTAATAATAGGATCATCCTTAATAAAAGAATTATAAACACTACTAGCTGCAAAACCTGCCGCTGCTAATCCCACTGTTATTAAAATAACTTTCCCAGAAATTTTCTTTCTATTAAGAGATGCTTTTCTTTCCTCTAAATCAATTACCTTATCATATGCTTTAAAACTCATAACTCTCCCTACTTTCTTTTCGTATTAGAAGCAATCACATTAAGTAAACTAATTACTTCTCCTAATCCATAAACTAAACTACAAAATACAAAACTAGCTAACCAAAACAACAAAGTCAAAGTTAAATTATATTCAGTCTTTGTACAAGTAGCAAACAAATCACTAGTCTCACTACATGCAGGAAACAAATTACCTAAAATAACACCAACAATAAATAAGAAAATAAACAAACACACAGCAAGTTGTTGATAAAAATTATAATTTCTTTTTTTCTGTACTTGATTACTTATTTTTTTTAACTTAGGTAACTCTTTTCTAGTCTCATCTATTTCATCAAATAAGTCTTTCATTTCTTCTCCTCCTTACTAGCATCATCTTTCTTACTCTTACATGGTTTACTAACTTTCTTCTCCACTATAGGTTTTTCCTCTTTAACTTCTCTAGCCTTAACATCTTCTTTTCTATCTTTATTATCAATATACTCTTTATAAAGATAGATATATCTAATAAATAAGAACTTATAAATCGCTTCTAATAAATAAACAACAACATTCTCAAAACTACTAGCACTAATTAAAGAAACTATTAAAGAAATAACAATTATCCCCACTAATAAATAATAATATTGATCATTTTTTATTTCTGCTAAAGGACTATTAGAAAGTTTTAAATCTTTACCTATTACTGTATTAGTAAAAAATGAATATCCAAAATAAAGTGTAACTAAAACATTAAAAGATAAACTTAAAACAGAATCAAATCCAAATGATTGAAAAATAGTAAACAAACTAGCAAAAGTAGTAAGTAAATAAAATACAAATAAAATTACATTAAGATAATCAAAATACTTCTTCCCAAATCTAACTTTAATTAAAATAAAGTAACATAAACAAACTAAATAAATACTATTATGATTAACAATAGATCTAAATATATCACTAGCCCCTAAATGACTTTGAATAGCAAAAGATTGTGATAAAATTATTAAAATAACCAATAATCCTGTTATAATAAAAGTAATCATATTAGGACTATCAAAAAAATCTTTTTCTTGTTTCTTCATATCAATTCCTCCTTAACTTACTCCAATATAATTATATCATACTTTTAAAGAAAGAGTATTAATTTAATCAACTAATACTCTTTTTCTATAAGCTTTTTTAGAAACAACATCATAATCCTTTTCAATTTTATCCAAACTATTATATTTTTTTCCAAAATTACTAGCAACTAACTTTATAAACAAATCTTTCTCATAATACCCACTAAGTAAAGTATCTCCATTCATCTTTAGAGAATAAACTGTCGTAACATCTATATTATCTCCACTTACTTTATCAAAAGACCAATCACTAACTTTATAGATACTATAATCTTCTAAAGTAACATCTTGCTTATAAATTAAGTATTTACCACACTTTAAAGTAACTAACTTTTTATCACCAACAAACTCAACTTTTGATTGATAATAATCACAAAATTCATCCCCA
This sequence comes from uncultured Mycoplasmatota bacterium, assembly GCA_946499755.1. GTDB lineage: Bacteria > Bacillota_I > Bacilli_A > RF39 > UBA660 > Onthousia. The sequence continues at coordinate 7,829 of CAMMTE010000019.1, read as the reverse complement.
GAAAAATTATTTTTTACTTCAGTAACTAAATTATCATTAATAAGTTCATATAAATAAACAATACTATCACTATTTCTAGCCTCGTAATTAATAGCATTAATTCCAACTGTCTTAGCATTATATCTAAATACTCTAAATCTTTCTTTCTGTACATTATTAAGAGCAATACCTAAAACTATAGCAGCAAGTATTAAACACACAACTGCAACAGTTAAAAACTCATAATTACTTTTACCCCAAGAACTCATAATCTTTTAAGTTTCCCTTCAACACCATCATCAACTAATTTAAGCGTATCTATACAAACCTTTAATGAACTCTCATAATTTCCCTTAAAAAACAACTTACTAGCCCTATCAAGTCCTTCATCTATATCACTATGTAAAAATCTATATCTATTACCATAAACAATAGCCATCTCACTTAACTTAGCTGTCTTTAACATATTTAATGTTGTATTATAAAGTTTTAAAACCAAATCACGAGCTGTATCTACTCTTGTATTAAGAGTTTTAATAACAATAGGTTTACGAGATAATTCTTTAATTACTTCTTCTATCGCTTCATTCGCTTCATTAAGTTCAACAAAATGATTATCACTAATTATAGGTAATTTAAACTCTCTCATCTTCTCTTTACATTCTTTAAGTAATTTATCAATCTCTCCTAACTGTTCTCTAGCTCTTTGTTCATCTTCATACATATTACCTAAAGATTTTAAAGCTACATCCAAAGTAGATTCTGTCTGTTTAAGTCTAATAGTAAGATCATCTATCTCTTTAGTAATTAAAGAAAAAGGTGTTGTTTTATTCTTAACTCTACCTAAAAGATTTTTATAATCATCTTTTATAGAAGTTAAATCTTTATTTACTTCATAAATTATATTAACATCTTCTTCATTAAGATCATACATATTCTTAATATCATCTAATTGTTCATATATATCAGTAACTACTTTATCAGTTTTCTTTAATTTCTTACTAAAATCTCTAATTCCCTCTTCATATACTTTTCTTGAAAGTCTCTCTTTCTCAAAATCCACAAAGATACTATCTAAGTAATCAAGAATAGTTTTTAACTCAAACATACAATCTTCAAGATTTAAAACTTTAATTCTATCTAAAATAATACCCACATCCTTACGAGACTCTTCTAAATTATAATCAAGATTTAAATATTCAATAGGATAACCCTTTTCTATCATCTCTTTAGAAGTATCTTCAATCTCTTTAATACGTTTAGGTATCATCTGTTTACACATAAGCATTAAATCAGGAACTTCATTAACAACTATTTCCATATGTTCTATCATTGTATCAAGAGCCTTAACAATATGAACAACATCACTATACATATTATCATCCATTGCCTTCTCAAACCCTAAGAAACGTTTTTCTATATTTTCAAGTTGTAACTCTATCGCTTCAGCCATCTCTTCATAAAGATTTTTATGTTCATTATATTCTTTATTTAAAGCCCGGTATTTAGTCTTAAGTTTACTAATAATACTACGATACTTCTCTTCACTTAAGGTTATCTCTTTTATCTGATCTAACAAATCATCAGCTTGTTCTCTTGCTTTATAAACTTCTATTTCACATTTAGCGATTCTAAACTTAGCTGTCTTATATTCTTTTTTATCAAGTAAAGTATCCAACTCAATAAGCATATCATCTATTTTAGGAAGTTCTTCATTTTTAATAGTATCAAATCTCTCTTCCCATTTCTGATACTTCTCTTCCATCTTTTCATTTTTTATAATTGGTTCTAACTTAGAAAGTTCTAAAAGTACAGGAGTACTACCAATAAGATTTTTCTCTCGCTCTAAAGCATCATATATATCTTGATAATATTTTTTATGTTTTTTCTTAAAAATAGTAATAATAACGATTATTATAATCATAACGACTATAACAGCACTAATAATAAATAAAAGAGCTCCTCGCATTACTATCACCACCTACTATAACATCATATCATAAACTTACATTTTATGCTACTAAAACTTGACAAAATAAAAATTTCATAATATGATAATAGAGCAATTTACTTGAACAGCAATGCTTTACTTTATTCAATGTGTTTTTTAAAAGTTAGTAGCTTTTGTGCTGTAAAGCGAAAAAAATACTCCCTGAATAAATGGTGAAAGCAAAATCAAGAAAATGCAAATATAAGGAAAGGAGAAAATTATGGCAAGATATACAGGACCTAGTTACAAAAGATCAAGACGTGTTGGTTTTTCTTTAAGTGAAACAGGAAAAGAAATTGCTAAAAGACCATATGGCCCAGGACAACATGGAAATGCTAGACATGGTAAACCAAGTGATTATGGTAACCAATTAAAAGAAAAACAAAAATTACGTTTCATGTATGAAGTTAATGAAAAGCAATTTAGAAAGACTTTTGATGAAGCTGCTAAAATGCCAGGTGTACATGGTACTAACTTCTTAATTTTATTAGAGTCTCGCCTAGATAACTTAGTATATCGTATGGGATTTGCTACTACTCGTCGTGGCGCAAGACAACTTGTAAACCATGGACATATTACTGTAAATGGTAAGAAAGTAGATATTCCATCATATAGAGTTAAACCAGGAAGTGTTATTGCATTAAAAGAGAATTCTAAAGATCATAAAGCTGCTAATGAAGCACTAGCTAAAGTTAATAAACGTGTGGAATATGTAACTTTTGATGAAAACAAAAAAGAAGGTACTTATGTAAGATATCCTGAAAGAAATGAGCTTAACATGGATATCAATGAGTCATTAATCGTTGAATTTTATAACAAGTAAAAAAAACTGCAATTGCAGTTTTTTTATTTTAACTCGATACAGTCAAAATTATTTTTAATAATAGAAATAATATCATCACCTGCTACTAATAAAATAGATTTATCTATTGGAAGAGATTTAATAAAAGAATTTATCTCTTCCTTTTCATTATTATCTAAACTATGAGTTCTTTCTACTATTAATTTATCGCCTACAAGTATTAAAGCACTACCAAAATCTTTTAACTTATATGAAGTATAACACATATCAAATTTAATATTATTATTTCTTAATTTAAAATTCTTCCCAAACTGTACTCCTTCTTCTGATAGAGGAGGATTATTTTTATTACCAATATCATCTTCTTTAAAACTTTTAACTAGATAAATCATTATTTATACCATTGTCTCTCTAAATCTTTATTATATTGTAAAAAGTAAGTACGATAATCTTTATTATTGCTACCAAGTTCTTTAGAAGAAGATGCTCCCCCTACTAAATATCCATCACTAGTAACTATAACATCACTAAAATAATCAATTCCTTCGCCATTCTCTTTATTATTAGCTTCTTTCTCTAAATCAGTATTATACTTAGCAATAATACCCCGATAATCTAAATAATTATAAGTATCAGTAGACTTCTCTTCATCTTTTTTATATGTATGACCAACAACTATTAAATTATTACCATCACTAACTATCTTATTAAATCTAGCCGCATTATTTTTTGCAAAAGTAACTTCATCTAATACTTCACCATCACTATTGTATTTAACAATTAACCCTTCTGTAACTTTATCTTCATCTTTAGCATCAATATTGATAGTCTTAGAACCTGCTACAAAGAAATCATCTTTAACTTTAACAATAGAACTAAAACCAACTGTATCAGTATATTCATAAGTCTTAGTATAAACCTTTTCCCCATCTAATGTGTATTTAGCAATTAAACCATAACGTGTAGCATCCTTACCAACTAAATAAATATAATCTCCATCTATAAGAGCATCATTAAAAACACCTGATTTACTACCACCATAATTTACTCTCCAAACTTCATTAAGATTAAAATCATATTTAATCATCAAAGCACCACCATCAGGATCATTACCAATAACCATATTCTGTAAAATACTTTGTCCTACTACAATAAAACCATCATCAAGAAGCAATACTTTATTAAATGTTGTATCACCCGCTATTTGTACACTTTTAGTATCAACTTGTTTACCTTCTTTATCATATAAAACAATCAACCCATCAGTAGCATTATCTTCAACTTGTTGTTTATCATATTGTGCACCACCTACAGCAATATAACCATTTTTATACTCTACAACATCACTAAAGTATGAAGCATAACCCTTAGTATATGCACTTTCAAACTCTACTTCAAAGTCATTATTATATTTAGCAAATTTAGCCTTATTGTATTCTTTTTGATAAGAATTAAACTTACTATTCTTGAAATCACTATTACCAGCAACCAAATAACCATCTTTAACCTTATCAAAAGAATTAAGAGTATCACTATAAATAATAGATTTACTTCTATTATAATAAGATAACCCAATATATCCAAGTTCAATAACAATTATAGCAATACATAAAACAATAATAACCCTTAACCATTTAACAATTCTTTTTTGATCAGGTCCTAAATTATTCTTTTTATTCTTCTTCATCACTACCTCCAAAACAAATAATAAAGTATTTCTTCTTACCACGTCTAACTACAACATATTTTTTATCTATAGCAATATCGCTATTAACAACAAAATCTAAACTATTAACTTTTTCCCCATTAATACTAATACTATTATTACTAACAAACTCACGAGACTCTCTTTTACTACTACAAATACCTGTATTAACAAGAAAATCTACTATATTCATCTCTTCTTTTATAGTAATTTTATCAAGACCTTTAAAAGCCATCTCTATCTCTTTACTAGTAAGATTTTTAATATCTCCACTAAATAAAGACTCACTAATCCTAACCGCTTCATTATAAGCATCACTACCATGTATAAAAGTAATAACTTCTCTTGCCAAAGCTTTATGAGCAATACGCATTTCAGGATGTTCATTCTGTTCTTTTTCTATTTTTTCAATCTCTTCTTTACTTAAAAATGTTAAGAATTTCAAATAATCTATTACTTTAGAATCCTCTGCATTAATTAAAAATTGATACATCTCATAAGGAGTAGTCTTATCTTTATCTAACCAAATCGCTCCTCCTTCACTTTTACCAAACTTCGTTCCATCAGCTTTAGTTAAAAGAGGCATTGTAAAGGCATAAACCTCTTTACCAGTTTTCTTACGAATCAAATCAATCCCAGCCGTAATATTACCCCATTGATCTTGACCAGCGACTTGTAGTGTACAGCCAAACTCCCTATTAAGATGTAAATAATCTAAAGCCTGTAATATCATATAAGAAAACTCTGCATAAGTAATACCAGAATCAAGCCTTCTTCTAACGATATCTTTATCAAGCATATAATTGATATTAAAATATTTACCATAGTCTCTTAAGAAATCTATTACATTAATATCTTTAATCCAATCAAAGTTATTAACAACCTTAAAGTCCTTATCTCCTCTTGCAAATAACTTTTCAGCTTGTTCTTTTAAGCAAAGAAAATTATGATTTAACTCTTCCTTACTAATCATAGGTCTTTCACTAGTAGGACGAGGATCCCCAATAAGACCAGTCGCACCACCTACTAAAAGTATTGGATGATGTCCAGCTTCCTTCAAACGTCTTGCAATTAAAAACGATGAAAAGTGTCCAATATGCAAACTATCTGCAGTAGGGTCTGTTCCAATATAAAAAGTAAGACCTCCTTTATTTAGTTTATCAACAAGTTCAGGACTAGATACATCTTTAATTAAGCCTCTCCATTTTAATTCTTCATATAATGTCATTTTATCCCTCCTATTTTCTTAACTTTATCTTCTCCACAATAATATCGATAAACATCTTCACCACTATTTAAAGACATTTGTGTAACTCCATCAAATACTGCCTCAATAGCATTACCATAAGTTTTCCAAAACTCTTTATCGTCTTTTGGATGTTTTAAATCAAAGTCACCTTCTACTTTAATAACAGCAGAACTAATTTCTTCTTCATAGTCATGGCAAAAATGTTCTACACTTACATCAGATGGAAAAAAGTAATCTTTTTTATCTAACAATAACATAGTTAATAATTTATCAGGTGTTAACTGTAATTTTCCTGTACTCCTATAACTATTACATTCCCTATTATATAAATCAATTAAACTCATACTACCACTTCCACAAAAAATTATAAAAAAAGTCCCTATAAACTAAGGACGAGCTAAAACCCGTGGTACCACCTTATTTCATAGAAACTATGCACTCTACCTAATTAACGCTTAAGTCACGCTTTTTCTCCATCAATGTAATTTCAAAATATAATTATCTTAGTTTTCACCTACCACTAAGTCTCTTAAAGTAATTATATTTCTACTTTTAGACTTCATCAAAAAATCTATATCTAAAATATATCAAAAAAAGCATTATAAGTCAAAGTATTTATAACAATTCTCTAAATCTTTTCTCTTTATTAATATCTCCACTAGAATCAATAAAATCTATCTTAAGTTCTTCTTTAACATAATTAATATTTCTAAGTTCTAACTGTCTTAAAAGTTCTTTACTAACACCAACAGATCCATCAAAGAACTCAACATTTCCTAAAACTTTTTTAATATTATCTTTAATTAAAGGATAATGTGTACACCCTAATACTACATTATTAACCCCTTTATAGTCTTTAAGATTATCTTCTAAATATCGATCAACTTCATCCATATTACCTTTCTCTATTAAATCAGCAAGACCACTACAGGGAAGTAAAATAGTTTTATGATTATCATACTTATGATATAAAGCTAAAAATTTCTCACTTTCAAGTGTTCCCTTAGTAGCCATAACTAAAGTCTTACCTAAAGGATTATAATCATGTACCATCTTATAAGCAGGCTCTATAGCAATAAACAAAATATTAGGATACTCTTCTCTTAATCTTTTAACACATATAGCACTAGCCGTATTACATGCTAAAACTATCGCTACACAATTTAATTTTATAAAGTAATCAACGGTTTTCTTAACAATACTATAAACTTCATCTCTACTTTTATCACCATAAGGATTATTCGCGGAATCACTATAATATACAAAATGCCCTTTAGGAATAACCTTAATAATTTCTCGAAGTACAGACACTCCTCCAATTCCTGAATCAAGAACTCCTATCACAATTCATCCTCCAATCTAACTTTAACTAAATATAAACCACAAGGCTTAGCAGTAGAACCATTTTTACCTCTAACTTTACTATCAAGAATATCTTTAACATCACTAACATCTATTTTACCTGTTCCAACTTTAATTAAAGCTCCTACCATATTTCTAACCTGATATCTTAAAAAACCATTACCAACAAACTTAATATCCAAAATATTATCCTTCTCTTCAATAGATACATCATATATACATCTAACACAATTATCTTTAACTTTATTCTCAGTAACAAAAGCTCTAAAGTCATGTTCACCTTTAAATAATTGTATTGCATCTCTCATTTTCTTAACATTAAGAGGATAACAATGTTGATAAACATAATTTCTCATTATCGGATTAAACTCTCCCATATTTATATAATAATGATACTCTTTAGATAAAACATGATATCTTGCAAAATAATCATCACTTACTTCCATAACAGAATTTATATGTATCTCATCACTAACATTACTATTCAATGCCCTTTTTAACTTATAAGGTGTAATAGAAACATCTATATCTAAATGAGCAACTTGATCAAGGGCATGAACTCCTCTATCAGTTCTACTAATAGCAACAATCTTTACTTCCTTACCATTATTAACTTTAGTAGCAGCATTTTCTAACTCTTCTTGTACTGTTCTATACCCTTCTTGCTTCTGATATCCCTTAAAATTAGTCCCATCATAACTAAATCTAATTAAATAACGCATCTTATCACTTCACATTCCAA
>CAMMTE010000018.1:0-14573 GCA_946499755.1 uncultured Mycoplasmatota bacterium | reverse complement strand
GTAGTTTTACCATGATCTACGTGTCCAATTGTACCAATGTTAACATGTGGTTTTGAACGATCAAATTTTTGTTTTGCCATATTTTTTTTCCTCCTCTTTTAATTTCATTATATATTTTATCTAACAATTAGCAAATTTGCAACTGTTTAGAACTAAATTTATGAGTTTCTTTTAATTTCCACTCTTTTTAATGATTTCTTCAGCAATATTTTTAGGAACTTCTTCATAATGATCAAATGTCATAACAAAGTTTCCTCTACCTTGAGTATTACTACGTAAGTTAGTAGCATATCCAAACATCTCAGAAAGTGGAACCATTGCTGATAATTTAACCACATTTCCAAGAGATTCTTGTCCAAGTGGACGTCCACGACGACTAGTTAAGTCTCCCATAACGTTACCGAAGTACTCATCAGGTGTCGTAACATCAACTTTCATGATTGGTTCAAGAAGTACTGCTTGACACTTATTCTTAGCTTCTTTTAAAGCTATACTAGCAGCAATTTTAAATGCCATTTCACTAGAGTCAACATCGTGATAACTACCATCGAATAATGTTGCTTTAACATCAATCATAGGATATCCTGCTAAAATACCAGTTTGCATTGCTTCTTGTAATCCTTTATCTACAACAGGAATATATTCACGAGGAACAACACCACCTACGATTTGATCAACAAATTCATAACCTTTATCAGGATTTGGTTCAAACTTAACCCAAACGTGACCATATTGTCCACGACCACCAGATTGTTTAATATATTTACCTTCACAATCAGCAGTTTGCTTAATAGTTTCACGATAAGCAACTTGTGGAGCACCAACATTAGCTTCAACATGGAATTCACGTTTCATACGATCAACTAAAACATCAAGGTGTAACTCACCCATACCAGCGATAACAGTTTGACCAGTTTCATGATCAGTATGTACTTTAAATGTTGGATCTTCTTCTGCAAGTTTTTGTAATGCAAGTGCCATCTTATCTTGATCTGCCTTACTCTTAGGTTCAACAGCAAGTTGAATAACTGGCTCAGGAACAATAAGTTTCTCTAAGATAATAGGTTTCTTCTCATCACATAATGTATCACCAGTAGTAGTATTCTTAAGACCAACAGCAGCAGCTATATCACCAGTATATACATCACTAATCTCTTTACGAGTATTAGCATGCATCTGTAAGATACGACCAATTCTTTCTTTAGAATCTTTTGTTGAGTTAAGTACATAACTACCACTAGCTAAATGACCTGAGTAAACTCTAAAGAATGTTAAACGTCCAACGAATGGATCAGTCATAACTTTAAATGCTAAAGCACTAAATGGTTCACTATCACTTGGATGACGAACTTCTTCATCTCCCTTTAAGTTATGTCCCTTAATAGATGGAATATCGATTGGACTTGGTAAGTAATCAATAACAGCATCAAGTAATGGTTTAATACCCATATTACCTAAAGCAGTACCACACATAACTGGGAAGAACTTAGCTTCAAGGCATCCTTTACGAATAGCACGTTTAATCATTTCTACTGTTACTTCTCCACCTTCAAGATATGTTTCCATCATCTCATCATCAAATTCAGCAACAGCATCAATTAAATCTTCATGTTTCTCTTCTGCTAAATCTTTTAAGTCTGCAGGAATTTCTATTTCTTTAGCTTCTTCAGCCTCAGTACCATCAAAAAGATAAGCTTTCATAGTAACTAAATCAACAACACCATGGAACTCAGCTTCAGCACCAATAGGCCATTGTATAGGTTTAGCATTAACTCCTAAACGATCTTTAATAGTTTTTAAACTATATTCAAAGTTAGCTCCCATCTTATCCATTTTATTTGCAAAAATCATTCTAGGAACTTTAAATTCATCAGCTTGTCTCCAAACTGTTTCCATTTGTGGTTCAACACCAGCTTGAGCATCAAGCAAAGCTACAGAACCATCTAAAACTCTTAAACTACGACTAACTTCGATAGTAAAGTCTACGTGTCCTGGAGTATCGATAATATTGTAACGATATCCTTTCCAATATGCAGTAGTAGCTGCACTTGTTATGGTAATACCACGCTCTTTTTCTTGCTCCATCCAGTCCATTTGACTAGCACCTTCATGAGTCTCACCAATCTTATGGATTTTACCAGTAAGATATAGAATACGTTCAGTACAAGTAGTCTTACCAGCATCGATATGAGCCATAATTCCAAAGTTTCTTGTTTTTTCTAATGACGTATCTCTTGCCATAATTTCTCCTTCCTACCAACGATAATGAGCATAAGCCTTATTAGCTTCAGCCATTCTGTGGGTATCTTCACGTTTTTTAACAGCAGCACCTGTACCATTAGATGCATCTATTATTTCACTAGCTAAATTATCAGCCATTCCACGTCCTCCACGTTTTCTAGAAAAACCAACTAACCAACGCAATCCTAAAGCTTCAGCTCTTGCTGGAGTAACTTCTTGAGGAACTTGATAATTAGCACCACCTACTCTTCTAGATTTAACTTCTAGAGCAGGTTTAATATTTTCCATCGCTTCATTAAAAGCTTCTAAAGCATCTTTACCAGTTTTATCTTTAACGATATTAAAGGCATCATAAACGATAGTTTGAGCAACACCTTTTTTACCATCAAGCATAACTGTATTAATAAGTTTAGCAACAGTCTTAGACTTATATATAGGATCTGGTAAAACATCTCTTTTAACAGCACGTCTTTTACGCATAATTTATCCTCCTTCCAATTCTAATTACATATTATTTTTTAGGTTTTTTAGCACCGTATTTACTACGACCTTGTTTTCTATCTTTAACTCCTGCTGTATCTAGTGCGCCACGAATAATATGATAACGAACTCCGATTAAGTCCTTAACACGTCCACCACGAACTAATACAACACTATGCTCTTGTAAGTTATGTCCAATACCAGGAATGTATGTATCTACTTCCTTACCATTACTTAAGCGAACACGAGCATACTTACGTAAAGCTGAGTTTGGTTTCTTAGGTGTCTTAGTACCAACACGAGTACAAACTCCACGTTTTTGAGGAGATGGATTATTAGTTTGTTTTCTTCTGATTGAATTAACTCCTACTAAAAGTACTGGAGCTTTACTCTTACGAGTCTTACTTCCTCTACCTTTACGAACTAATTGATTTACTGTAGGCATTGTAATCATTAACTCCTTTCTTTACACATATCCAGGTGTATCATTTTTACTTTTAAATAAAGTTTTGCCCAAGGCAAAACCAATTTAAATCAGCATACATACTATAACATTATATGCAACTAATTGTCAATATATTTTTAAAATTTTAAATAAACTATTGTGCAATAGGAAAACTAATCTTTCCCATATGTTTATAACTCTTAACTTTAGAATGTTTTAACTCTCTAGAATTATCAAAACTAAAGAAATCTTTAACACTCTCATCTAACCATAAATAAGGTTTCTCTTCACTTTCTATAATATCAATAATTTTCTTATCTAACTTAGAATTCTTGATATAATCTGTTTCTTCAACAGTTTGTTTCTCTTCCAATTTTTCAAGAAATAAATTTAAAGACATTTCATAATTCTTAAAATCATTTAAATTATTTTTATATTGATATAAAAGTTCTCTATATCGTTTATATCTCTCAATCTGTTCTTTAATACCATCAATTTGATTAACATAAATATGAGCATCTTTAATAGAATAATTAATTTTACCAGCCTCTAAATCAGTAACTTGAGCAATCATTTTTAAAAGTGTTGCATACTGAGTAACATTAAATGGTAATCCTAAAGGCGTATCACAACTTCTCTGATGAACAGATAAATTTAAGGTATCACCAGTAACATCCCATTCTGTAGACCAAACACAAGAAGGCAAAACTGCTGTTCTTAAAAATTCATCTTGCCACAAACTTTTAACCATTCTTCTGTCACCCTTATTATTTTTCAAAGTGTTAATTAAATTTTGAGTATGTTTATATCTATCAGTAATAAATCCATAAGCCGTACCTATAGTATAAGCATATTCTTTACCATAAAACTTAGCAGCTTTAATATTTTTCCCTTCTATTAAACTCTTAGCAGTCATAATTTTACCACTTGCATCATATTTAGGAGCTAAAACTCCATAAGGATTATCTATAGGAACACTTAAAGGATCCATTACAACAACTTCTTTATCCTTATCATATTCTAAAGTAGTAGGTTCATAAATACGATAAATACCATCTTCATCAACCATCCACTCATCCCAAATATGAACATTACGCTTATGAAGTTCTCTAACATCATTAGATTGCATCTGCCAAATCCAAAACATTTCAATTATAGCATTCTTATAAAATGTCTGTTTAGTTTGTAATATAGGAAACTCTTTCCTTAAATCAAACACAAAATTATAACTAGGAATCTTAATGGTATTTATCCCTGTTCTATTCTCTACTTCAACCCCTTTGTTTAATATCTCTTTAACTAAAGAAATATAATCATCATCAAATTTAGTCATAACATATCCTCCTCATTTTCCCATTATTCTTAAATTAATTGTCACAACTTCTTCCATAATTCTCTTCATAAGGCTTCTTCAAATAATCCTTAAAGATAATACTATTATAAATATCCATTTGTAATTTATAACACTTACTATGAGCACTATGTCCTAACCAAGAATTCCATTCAAGTACTGTCTTATCTAAGTCAAGTAATTCCCTTCCATAAAGTAAATTCCAACGTCTCACTTTTCTCTTAATTTTTTTAATACTTCTTTTCCTAAGCAATCTATAACTCTCATATATTCTAAAACCACAAAAATCAAGTCCCATTTTATTAGGATAATATCTACTTTTATTATTAAGTTCTAAATGAAGTCTTGTCTGTACATAATTATCTATTTTTTTAAGAACATCTCTAGCTTCCTCTTTAGTTCTAACAAACATAATAAAATCATCCATATATCTAACATAATATTTAATCTTAAGCTTCTCTTTAACATAATGATCTAATTCATTCATATAAATATTTGCAAAAAACTGAGAAGTATAATTACCTATAGGAAGACCTATCTCTTCACCATCATTATATATAAATTCATAAGTTAAATCTAAAAGTTTATCATCTTTAATAAACTTCTTTAAAATATCAAACAAAATATCTTTATCTATATTATAAAAGAACCCTTTTATATCACATTTAACAATATAATAACTATAATATTTATTCTTCATACATCTCATATACTCTTGTGCCTTATCAACCGCTTTATGAGTACCTCGACCTTCTATACAAGCATAAGAATCACTAATAAAACGAGGAACAACATAAGGTTTAATAAACTCATAAACATACCACTGATGAACTATTCTATCAATATAAGGTAAAGCCCTAATAATTCTTTCTTTAGGTTCATATATTTTAAAAGTTCTATACTTACCCATCTTATAAGTACCATTTTTTAATTTCTTATAAAGATTAACTATATTAGTTTCTAAATCTATTTCAAACTTCAAAACCTCTTTAGAATATCTTTTCGTCTTACTCGCCCTATTATGAGCATCTAACAATGATTCAACAGTCAAATGTCTATCAAACTCATTTCTTATCGTGTGAGGCATGATCTAATCCAACCTCCATTAAGATTAGAAATATTAGTAAGTTTTTTACTCCAAGCCGTATAATTTTTAGAATTAATATATTTCTTCTTATGAGAAACTCTAATTAATACTTTAATTATCTTAAGATTAGCATCAAGTTCATTTAAATAAGCAAGTCTTTTCTTCTTATCAAACTCTTTCTGAGCATAAATAATATCTTTCAGTCCATCATAAGTAGTATTTTTAATATCTTGAGCTAAAGAAAATCTTTCACTCTTAGGATATTTAAGAAGAATTGAAAGTGTATAATAAATAAGTTCAACATACTGTTTATAAATAACTAATGCTTCTAAATCATCCATATAGTCGCCCTCCAAAATAGTTTTTCTAGTATTCGTAATCTACTAACTAGAAAAACATTACTTCATTATTTTATTCACATAGTGAAAAGGAAAAAACTTTCTATGATAATTGTTTTTTATTATCTAAATAATAACTTAAACTCATCTTATATCATAGTCCCCATCACGAGGCGGAACGAGTTGTTACTGTTAGCATCACCAGCAAGATTAGTGTTGTTGAAATTGAAAACACCTGCATTAGCATTATTGTTATAGTTACCGCCGCGCAACAACAAATAATAGGAATATTAAATTTTTCCCTATCTAAAAATTATCATAAAATCTAGGAAAATACAATCTATCAAAATTAAATTATTAACATACTTTCTAGTATTCGATAATCTACTAACTAGAAAAATACTACTTCATTGTTTTATTCGTAAAACGAAAAGGAAAAAATTCTCTATGATAATTGTTTTTTATTATCTAAATAATAACTTAAACCTATCTTATATCATAGTCTCCCATCACGAGGCGGAACGAGCTATTGTTATTAACGCCACCATTGTTGTTGTTGTTGAAGTTGAAAACACCTGCATTAGTATTATTATTATAGTTACCGCCGCGCAACAATTCCAACAAAAATAAATAGGATATTCAAATTTCTCCCTATCTAAAATTTAACACTAAATCATTTAAAGTACAACAAAAATTTTCTAGTATTCGTAACCTACTAACTAGAAAATAATTACTTCATTATTTTATTCGTATCACGAAAAGGAAAAATTCTCTATAATAATTGTTTTTTATTATATTTATAATAACTTAAACTTTTCTTATATTATAGTCTCCCATCACGAGGCGGAACGAGTTGTTGTTGTTGACACCACCAACGTTAGTCGTACGATTGAAGTTGAAAACACCTGCATTAGTATCATTGTTATAGTTACCGCCGCGCACCAACCGTAACAAGATAAAATAGGACATTCAAATTTTCCCTATTCAAAATTTAACACTAATTCATTTAAATTACAATAAAAATTTTCTAGTATTCGATAACCTACTAACTAGAAAAAATTACTTCATTGTTTTATTCGTGCTACGAAAAGGAAAAAATTCTCTATGATAATTGTTTTTTATTATATACATAATAACTTAAACTTTTCTTATATCATAGTCTCCCATCACGAGGCGGAACGAGTTGTTACTGTTAGGGCCACCTATTACATTAGTATTTGTAGTAAAACTAAAAACACCTGCATTAGAATTATTGTTATAATTACCGCCGCGCAAACAAATCAAAAGAAGAAATAGGACTTTTAAATTTCTCCCTATCTAAAATTTAACACTAAATCATTTAAATTACAGCAAAAATTTTCTAGTATTCGATAACCTACTAACTAGAAAAAATTACTTCATTGTTTTATTCGTGCTACGAAAAGGAAAAAATTCTCTATGATAATTGTTTTTTATTATATACATAATAACTTAAACTTTTCTTATATCATAGTCTCCCATCACGAGGCGGAACGAGCCATTGTTGTTAACACCACCAGTAACACCATTATTGTTGAAGTTGAAAACTCCTGCGTTATTAGCACTAGTATTATAGTTACCGCCGCGCACCAACCATAATAAAATTAAGACATTTAAATTCTTCCCTAATAAAATTCTAACAAAATTACATAACAAAAACAAGGACAAGCCTTGTCTATGATTACTGATTTTCGCCCAAATTAACTACTAACCATCATCATATTTTTAAGTTTACTTATAAAAGTAGGAATTAAATCTCTAGGATATTAATTTTTTATTATATACATAATAACTTAAATTCTAATTATATCGTAGTCTCTCTCATCACGAGGCGGAACGAGCCAAAGGCACTACCCCCATAGAGCAAAAAAGAATATCGTCGAAATACGAACACAGATGAAGCAACCGCCGCGCAACAACTAAAATAAGAAAAAGGTAAATAGAGAAATCCCTTCCATAAAGGAAAAGGAAAATTGATTTAATCCCTATCATCATATAGATGACAATTATATTGTACAAAAATAAATTTTAAATAACAATGGAAGTTTTTTCAATTTTGTATGCTATGATTGTTAAAAGGAGGAAAAGATGGATACAAAAGTATTTGAAAATATTTCATATGGTATGTATATTATTACTACAAGAAACAATAATAAAAATATAGGCTGCTTTATTAACACATTATCTCAAGTAACATCAAAAGAACAGATAGTATCAGTAACATTAAACAAAGATAACTACACAACAAAAAAATTAAAAGAAAGTAAAATTTGTGCCATTTCTATTTTAGAAGAAAAAGCTTCTAAAGAACTTATTTCAAGATTTGGATACTTCTCATCAAAAAATACAGATAAATTTAAGGATACAAAGTGGGAAGAAATCGATAAATTACCAGTAGTAACAGAAAACACATGTGGTTATATCATAGGAGAAATAATAAACATGATTGATGTAAATACACATAATATATTTTTAATTAAAGTAAAAACATCTAAAATGCTCTCTAATAACAGCCCTATGACATATAAATATTATCATGAAGTTTTAAAAGGAAAAGCATCACCAAAAGCACCAACTTATAATAATTATGGAAAGGACGATAATATGAAAAAAGGAAAGAAATATAAATGCAGTATATGTGGTTATATTTATGATGATGCGAAAGAAAAAATAAAATTTGAGGATCTACCAAATGATTGGAAATGTCCTATATGTGGAGTAGGAAAAGATAAATTTATAGAAATATAATCAAGCACGGAACTTATCAAAAGACAAGTTCCGTGCTTTTTAGTACTTCTCTATAATTTCACAAAAAAAACAAAATAACGCCCCGGCGCTAAAAAAGAGCGCGCCGAGGCTTGCCATCACGAATAATTCGACAATATTCTTTCTTTCTCTATTTTTACCATCTTATTTTTTTCGTGCCCAAGAGTTAGTCCTTACGGACTAGGACTCATCACGAGGCGGAACGAGCCATCGTTGCCAACACCACCAGAAACACCACTACCGTAGAAGAGGAAAACTCCTGCATCAGTACTATTATTATAGCCACCGCCGCGCAACAACCAGGGATACGTCTCGTTTACCATGTTGTGATAATCACTATACCAGCCACTTGTTTCACTTAATCCATGTCCTTTACATTCTTCTCCATTACATGCTGTACTTGGATCTCCTGTTGTATATAAATTATAATATTTACTATCTAATGTTAAGGGTTCACTGAATCCACTATTTGCAGCCATATTATTATAGTTTGCCATTACATATTCCCAAGCACCACCTGACATGTCATAGACTCCATAGATTGTTCCGGTTGTACTTGCTCCTACTCCTTTTCCTACTGTTCCATCTTCTGTTCTTATATTATTATCATATTCATATTGACATCCATAATCAGTATTAGGGTTTGATGGACTTCCATAACTACATCCTGTTATATAGACATTACTTTTATTTTGATATACTTCCTTATTTGCACCTGTGAAATTCTCATTTCCTAGTTTTCCATATCTTGACTGACTAAGGTAACTTACTACTGCCCATTCATTATTCTTCATTGCATGAGAATTCATACTTGTACTAAAGCCATATCTATTTCCTGCTGCACTTACCTTTAACCCTACATTATAGATATTACTTACATTTATATATCTCCAACTTGTAACGTTTGGCTTTATCATTGGATCTAAGCTAGTTGTATTTCCTCCTCCATAACTTGCACTTGGATTACTACTACTTGTCTCAAACTTTCCTACCCAGATTCCTGATAGTTCTTCATCTCCATATGTAAAGGCATCAGGTGTATACCAGTTCTTAGGTTCTTCTGTATCTAAATATTTTGCACTACCATTATCTTTTATATCTGTATCTACAAATTTTACATCTATCTCACCTGGAAGTGCCACTGTTGGACTACTATTTAGATATGCTCCTCTTTTTCCATAATATGTTGAGCCGTGTCCTGCTATTGTATAACTATACCTTGGTATCCAGACCCACATTGTCTCTACATCATCCATATTTATCTCTGTTCCTACTGGAGCGCTTTGATATGCTGCTAACTTATCACTTTTTACAGTAACTGCATTAGCCCATATTCCCATATCATAGTTATACCAGCCATTAGTAATATCTGTCTTAACCCAATTATATCCATCATGGCGCACTGCTATCATATTACTATCCATCTCTGGAGCATTAACAACATCATTTCCTTGTTCAAATCTAGAATCATCTAACTGTTGTGTACCAAATACTCTAAGTTGTCCTAAAAATGCTTTTCCCATCGCTTCATTAGTTGCATTTATATTTAACCATACTCTTAATTCTCCCTCAATAGTCTCATTAGCATCTATTATTCCATAATTTATTATTGATGAATCTGATAATGTTCCTGTTACCGTTCTATCCCCCATTTTTATCTCATATCTTACATCTCTAGGATCTAACAATTCACAAGCACTACCATCTGTAGTTTGACAACTACTAATTAACTCTTCATCATCAATTAAAGACAAAGTATAATATATATCTATATTACTTTCATTCTTTAATGAAAACACATATGGTTCATAAGTCTTTCCTTCTTCATCATAAGTAGGTATAGCATTAGTAAGTTGAATTCCTTCAGTATTTGATTCATCTAAAATTAAATCTAAATCACCTACTACTATTTGAACATCCTTTTTCCCATTAAATGCAGTTCTAAGCCATGCATATGTTATACCTATCACTGCAATTATAAGAATTATAAGAATAGCAACTATAATTTTTTTCTTATTACTACCTATAACTCTTTGATTTTTATTTATCATTTATCTTTATCAACCTCCCTATATTATCAAATTATTCTAACATTATTATAGCAAATTTTATAGAATATGGAAGAAAAATATCAAAAATATTCATTTCAAATTAACAAAAAGAGCAATTAATTAGCTCTTTTCCTACATTAACATATTTACTTGACTTTTATTTAATCCAGTCACTTTCATAACATCTTTTATAGGTATGCCTATATTAAGAAGATTTTTAGCAATAGAATTTTTTTCATTACTAGCTCCTTGCTCTATTCCCTTTTCAATTCCTTCTTCTCTAGCAATATTACTATGATATTCTATCTTTAAAGCTTCCTCTTCTTTTCTTCTTTTCTCAGGATCATATAGTCCTATATTATCAATATTATTTGTTAATTCATATAATCTTTCTGCTACTTCCATTAAATCTTCATCTCCTTCTGCTAACTTTTTTATTTCTAAATAATCATCTAACATTAATATAACTAATTCTTTATCTAATTTTGTTAACTCTTCCCCATTAAGATATTTATTATAACTTTTCATCATATCTATATGTATCTTTTCACTTGTTTCTGTTTCTACTATATTTTCATTATTTTTCATATGAAATGTAGATATATTTTCTTTTCCTAAACATTTCTCAAAATTATCAAAGATATCAAAATTAATCTGTATTACTTTTATTTTTTTACTATACTCTTCGCCTTTACTTAATAATTCACCCTTTATTTTTCCAAAGTAAGCATCATTTCTCTCTATTAGTCCATCCCAATATCCATTATTACATTCTAAATTAATAATATATCCTGGTAATTTAAAAATAAAATCAGATACTTTTTTTCTTTCTAAAGCATTTTCTATTTTATATTCTACATTTTGTTCCTTAAAGTTTTTTATAATAAAATCTTTATCAAGACCAGTTAATTTAGATATCATATCACCTAAATATAAAAGACATTTCCCCATAATAGATTTAAAGACAGAGTCAAGCGTTCCTTCATAGACAAAGTTATTAGATATCATATATTCTCTAATCTTTTCATTACTAACACCTTTAGGGATATTTTTTATTCGTTTTTTTATCATAATACCTCCTTGCAAGTGTTATAGCATAGTCTTAAAACTAATGCAAAAAGACAATTTTTAAAATTCATAAAAATTATGCTTTCAATTTAATATTTTCTCTAAGGGAATTTTAAATTTTCATTTCAAAAAATCGCTCAATTTACAAAATTCATACTTTTTTCAAAAATTTTCATTTTTCTCCTTTCCCCATCTATTTTAACAAGTCGCTCTTATATTTATAATGTATCATAACAGATAATATTAGTCAATATAAAAAGTGACTGTATAAAACAATCACTAAAAACAACTTCCACCTATAAACTCTCTAATTATAGAATCATCTGGAATACTTTCACTTGGTATAGGTAAAATAAGTCTTAAAACATTAAGTAATCTTTTCGCTTCTTCATAATATATAGAATCTTCATCTACAGAATAAAGTAAAGGCTCTACATAAGTTTTTAATACCCCAAGTTCATAAATCAAAGCTGTATTAATAGTAACATCCGCTTCATCTTGATAAGGGAATATATATTTCTCTTCACCACTTCTAACACTATCCCATACTTTTAGAGTATCAACAACATTATATCCCCTTGTTCTATTATCTCTAATAATTCTTCTTAAAAGTCTATTATCTGTAGTAGGAAAACGATTATGATAATCTATATTAAGTTCAGTTAAAGCTGACAAATATATTTTAAACTTATTCTTAGCAGGTATTTCTTTTAATACTTTAGGATTTAATGCATGTATACCTTCTATTAATAAAATATCATCTTTTTCAAGCTTTAACTCTTTAATAAACTCTTTAGTACCAGATTTAAAGTCATAAATAGGTGCCATCACTTCTTTTCCTTTTAATAAATCATTTATTTGTTTAGTTAGTAATGTATTATCAATCGCTTCAAAACATTCATAATCTTTCTCCCCATTTTCATCTAAAGGAGTATCTACTCTTTCAACAAAATAATCATCCATACTAATCATTTTAGGATTAAGTCCAAAGCTTTTTAAATACATACAAAGTTTAGAAGTAGTAGTAGTTTTACCACTAGAAGAAGGACCTGCAAGTAATATTATTCTTTTATCTTTTTTATTCTCTACTATCTGTTTAGCAACCCCTAAAAGTCTATTACTCTGTAATGTCTCATCTATTCTAATTAAATCTGCTATTTTACCACGACTAACAACATCATTTAAATCAGCAATAGTTTCTATCTTCATTAATTTAGTAAAGTCATGACATTCTTTAAAGACTTTAAACATATTAGGATGATGAGTATAAGGTTTAATCTGATTATTAGAATATGCAGTTGGAAATTGTAAAACAAAACCATTATCATTTAAATATGTTAATTTAAACTCTTTCAAACTTCCTGTCGAAGGAGGCATTTGATGATAAAAATAATTATAGTAATTACCTAATCTATAAAGTGTAATAAAAGTATTAGTATTATATTTCATAATTCTAGCTTTCGCTAAATCATTAATACTCTCAAAATAATGAATAGCAGATATTCTTTCTACACTAACTTTAGTAATAGCCATATCCATTTCTACTAGTTTTAACATCTTTTTAGCAATAGATTTAAGTATAGTCTCTGTAAGAGGAAAACTAGTTTCTATATATATACCTTTATCTAAAGAATGCATTACTTTTATAGAAGCATCAAGTCCAAACATTTCTTTAACCGCCACTACTAAAAGAAAAGTAAGTCCTGCTATATGAGCTCTATTACCTATTTTAGAATTTAAATCATAAAAAGTTATGCCACAAGGATCATTAATTACATAATTTAATTCTCTATAAGTATTATTAACACTAGCAAGAATAATAGGAAAACGATAATCTTTCTGATATTCTTTACTAAGTTGTAATAAAGTTACACCTCTACTTACAGTATCTTCTTTACCATTTATTGTTACTTTAACTTCTTCTATCATCTTAAGCACCCTCTTATTCTATAAATGATTATATCAAAACTAACACATCTTGTCTAATAATTTTGCCACATCTTGTAAGGTATAATTTAAACTTTATTTGGATATAGTAGAATTAGGTGATAATATGAACTTAATACCAATGATTGTTGATAAAGAAATAAATGGTGAAAGAAGTTATGATATTTTTTCTAGATTATTAAAGAATAGAATAATAATATTAAGTGGTACTATTAATGATGAATCTGCAAATACTGTAGTAGCAGAACTCTTATATTTAGATTCCCTTAATCACGAAGACATATCGCTTTATATTAATTCTCCTGGAGGATCTGTAACAGCAGGTTTCGCTATCTATGATACTATGAATTTAATTAAAAGTGATGTATCTACTATCTGTATGGGACTATCTGCTTCCATGGCTGCCTTTCTATTATCTAGTGGTAAAAAAGGTAAAAGATATGCTTTAAAAAACAGTGAAGTAATGATTCATCAACCATTAGGAGGTGCAGAAGGTCAAGCAACAGAAATAAAGATAGCCGCCGAACATATTTTAAAAACTAAAAAAAAGCTAAACAAAATACTAGCTTTAAATACTAATCAGAAATTAGAAAAAATTGAAGAAGATACAGAAAGAGATTATTTTTTAGAAGCAAATGAAGCTAAAGTATATGGACTAATAGATAAAGTACTTTAATCTACAAACACTTTATCCATTAGTTTTTTTATTTTCTTTTTTCTTTGTTTAGTTTTCTTCTTATTAACAAAGACCTCTTTAGTATCACTATCAATCTCTAAGACA
>CAMMTE010000017.1:0-14619 GCA_946499755.1 uncultured Mycoplasmatota bacterium | reverse complement strand
GAGCAGATTATTCATATAAACGAGATGATGGAATATATGTAGTATCAATTGGAACTTTAAAAGATTAAACTATTTGCTTTATCTAATATATATTATTTTAATAGAAAGAATTATTGAATAAAAAGTTTTTAATACAAGATTATGATGCTTATTTATTAAGGATTTAATAATTAGAAAATAATGACCAAAATGTAAAATAGATTCTTAATATATAGTATTTATATGCTATAATTCTTTATAAGAAGGTGTTATTTATGAAAACATATTATATTGATTTAGGTTCATCAACAATAAAAGTTTATTGTTATGAGAATGACTTAAAACTTATAGAAGAGCATTCTATATATTTTAAAAATGACTTTGATAGAGAAAAAGGTATAAGTGAAAGTAATTTAAAGGAGTTATGTGATTACTTTGAAGAAATAAAAACTAAATATGATTTAAAGTATTATAATACTAATATTTTTGTTACTGGTATATTTAGAAATTTAACACAGGAAAGAAAAAAAGATTTAGTTAAGTTATTTAATGAAAGATTTGATTTACATTTTAATATTATTAGTCATGGTATTGAAAATTATTATTTAGCAAAAGCTATGGAGAATGATTATAATAACAAGAAAGTCTTAATTATTAATATGGGAGGCAAAACTACTGAGTTAGTAACCTTTGTAGGTGATAAAATAACTGATACTAGGAATCTAACTATTGGAGTTGGTGACTTATTAAATAGCTTTGATAAAGTTAATGATAAATATAGTGGTAATACTGTTGAAGAGATGGAAAAATTTGTTAGAGAAAAATTGTCTAATATTGAATTAGATAAAGATTATGACTGTGCAATATTTACAGGTGGAGAAGAAAGATTTGAATTGCTAACTGGATTTAATTTAGTAGATAATACTTTATTTAATGATAATATTCATAAATATATGCTTAGTTTAGAAGATTATATTGATGGTACTAAAAAGGTATTTTATGATATCTCGCTTGCTGAATTATATAAGTTAATGCCTGATAATCCTAAATGGATGAATGGGGCAAGAAGTGGTGCTATTATACCTTTAGTATTATTTAAAATGGCAAATGTAAAATGGATTATTCCGTCTGATTTAAATTTAATAAATGGAGTTATTAATGATTTAAAGTAAAGCTTAATTAAGGGGGATGTTATGGTTAAAAATGTTATATCAGTAATAGATGGTGAAGCTGGTAGTTGTGGTAAAGCTAAAGTAGTAGGTGAAATAGCAACTGATAAATCTATTAATTTAGGTGCTGCTATTACTAATTGTATGCCAAATGCAGGACATACTTTTGTAGATGAAAATGGTAATGCTACTGTTTTTAGAAATATACCAGTATCTGTGGTTAATCCTAATACAGAGTTATTTATTGGACCAGGTTCTGCTATTGATATGGAAGTGTTTAAAAATGAATATGAACAAGCTAGTAAATATCTAGGCGATAGAAAAATTTATGTTCACGAAATGGTTCCTTTAATTGAAGAGAGACATAAACAATATGAAAGGGAACATATTAAAACTGGTTCAACATTTAAAGGTGTTAATGCGGTTACATGTGAGAAAATTCTTAAAGATAAAAAAATAGAGTTTTTCAAAACTTTTAGAAATGCTATTGTTTGTTCAAATGATGAATGGTTAGAAAGACTTTATAAACATCTTGAAAATCCTTTAGAATATGTAATATTAGAAGGTTCACAAGGTTGTGATTTAGATATTAATCATAGTGGTCATTATCCTAATACTGTTTGTAGGGAAGTTTCTACTACGCAATTACTTGCAGATTCTGGAATTTCTGCAGAGAGATTATTACAAACGATTATGGTTGTAAGACCATTTCCAATAAGAATAAGTAATATAACAAAAACTGGTGAATATATTTATTCAGGGAATTATGGTAAAGGTGAAGAATTAACTTGGACTCAAATTAATCTTGCATCAATGTATGGAAGTTATCCTTGTCGTGGTGATGTTGAATGTTTTCCTAGTCATTTAAATATTAAAAGATTAAAGAAAATTATTAGTCATTGTCCAGAAGTATGTTTAAAACAAATCTTTGGAGAAAATTATAAATCAAAGAGTTTAGATACTATAACATTACTTGAAGCTCTAGAATTAGAACGATTAATGTATAAATCTAAGGGATTAGCTGAATATGAAACAAAATTAATAGAAGTTCCAATGCTTAATAGCGATTTTCCACCTAATACTATATTTGACCAATCAGAACAGACGACAGTAACAAAAATGGAGAGAAGGGTATTTGATTTAGATATAAAAAAGTTAAAAACAAATTGCCAGATTAATACTCCATCTAGTCTATATTTAAACTTTTTTCAACATTTAGGATTAGATTTTAAGGGTGAAAGTGGTAATTTTGAAGATTATTATTTTAATAGATATTTAAGAGAATATTTTGACTGGTTAGAAAGAGAAACAGGAGTTGAAATATCTGCTTTAGGAACTGGTGCTAAAAATAAAGAAAGAATTTTAAAAAAGGAATTAGTTAAAAATATAATAAAATGATATTTTATTAAACATAATTGTATCTCTATAAAAATATTGATATAATACTCATAGATAGAAGGTGTTATTAATGAGAATTGGTATGATAGTTTTATTTGCGATTCTTTATATCGCTTTAATCGCTTTATTTTTATTAGGCTATAAAAAGAAACAAAAGAAAGTATGGGTAACTAGTTTAGTACTATTTCTAATCGCTTTAGTTGCAACTATTATCATTACAAGTATTTATGCTTAAAAAATACTGTCAAGAATAGTATTTTTTTTAATGAAATTACACATTTAATGGTATAATAAGAATGCAAGGAGGTATGAAAAATGAGAGAAGAATGGAAAGGCTTTAAAGAAGGAGCCTGGACTAAAGAAATAAATGTTAGTGATTTTATTAAAACTAACTATAAGGGATATGATGGAGATGAAAGTTTCCTAGAAGGGACTACAGAGAAAACTGATAGAGTTTGGGGAAAATGTAGTGACCTATTAAAAGAAGAATTAAAAAAACATGTACTTGATATTGATGTTGACCATATGTCAGGGATTAATGCTTTTAAGCCAGGTTATATCAGTAAAGATGATGATGTAATCGTAGGACTTCAAACAGATGCCCCACTAAAAAGAATAGTTAATCCTTATGGTGGAATTAGAATGGTTTATCAAGAATTAGATGCTTATGGATATAAATTAAATCCTGAAGTTGATAAATATTTTAATGAATACCGTAAAACTCATAATCAAGGTGTTTTTGATGCTTATACACCTGAGATTAGAAAAGCAAGACATGTTGGCTTATTAACAGGACTACCTGATGCTTATGGTAGAGGTAGAATAATAGGGGACTATAGACGTGTCGCTTTATATGGTATTGACTATTTAATGGAACAAAAGAAAGATGAATGGGATAATAAACTATTAGGGCCAATGACTAATGACTTAATCCAATTAAGAGAAGAAGTATCTATGCAATATAGAGCTTTAGATGAGATTAAGAAAATGGCTAAAGGTTATGGTTTTGATATCTCAAGGCCTGCTAAAAATGCTAAGGAAGCAGTACAATGGACTTACTTTGGTTATTTAGCATCTGTAAAAGAAAATAATGGTGCTGCTATGAGTTTAGGTAGAGTTGATGCTTTCTTTGATATTTACTTCGAAAGAGATTTAAATGATGGAACAATAACTGAAAAAGAAATTCAAGAGATTATTGACCAGTTTGTTATTAAATTAAGATTAGTTAGACACTTAAGAACTCCAGAATATGATGAATTATTCTCAGGTGACCCAACTTGGGTAACAGCATCTATTGGTGGTGTTACTAATGAAGGAAAGAGTATGGTAACTAAGACAAGTTATCGTATCTTACATACTCTAACTAACCTAGATACAGCTCCTGAACCAAATATGACTGTATTATGGGCACAGGATTTACCTGAAAACTTCAAGAAATATTGTGCTAAGATGAGTATTGAAACAGATGCTATCCAATATGAAAATGATGATGTAATGCGTCCAGTATATGGTGATGACTATGCTATCGCTTGTTGTGTATCAGCCATGCGTGAAGGAAAAGATATGCAATTCTTTGGAGCACGTTGTAACCTTGCTAAAGCACTTCTTTATGCTATTAACGGTGGTGTAGATGAAGTTAAAGGTGACTTAGTTGTTGAAGGCTTCCCTAAGATGACTGATGAAGTCCTTGATTATGATAAAGTAAAAGATGCATATTTCAAGATGATAGAAAAAGTTGCCGAGGTTTACTCTAATGCTATGAATATCATTCACTATATGCATGATAAATATGCTTATGAAGCAGGACAAATGGCTTTGCATGATACAAATGTAAATCGTCTAATGGCTTATGGTGTAGCAGGACTATCAGTTGCAACTGATTCACTTTCTGCCATTAAATATGCTAAAGTAAAACCAATTAGAAATGAAGATGGTATTGCCATAGACTTTGAAGTAGAAGGCGACTATCCAAAATATGGTAATGATGATGATAGAGTAGATAACATTGCTAAAGAAATACTTGAAAAGATGTATAAAGAATTATCTAAACATAAATGTTATCGTAATGCTACACCAACATTATCAGTATTAACAATTACATCAAATGTTGTTTATGGTAGTAAAACAGGTTCTACTCCAGATGGACGTAAAGCCGGTGAACCATTCGCACCAGGAGCAAACCCAATGCATGGAAGAGATTCAAGTGGTGCCATTGCATCCCTTAACTCAGTTGCAAAACTTAACTATGCTGACTGTTGTCGTGATGGTATCTCTAATACATTCTCAATTGTTCCATCATCTTTAGGACATAGTAAAGATGAACAAATTGATAACTTAGTAAGCCTACTTGATGGTTACTTTGTACAAGGAGCACATCACTTAAACGTTAATGTTTTACAAAGAGAAATGTTAATAGATGCTATGAATAATCCAGATAAATATCCATTATTAACAATTAGAGTATCAGGTTATGCTGTTAGATTTAATCGTCTAACAAGAAAGCAACAAGAAGAAGTTATATCAAGAACTTTCCATGAGAAGATGTAAATGAAAGGTAGTATAGATTCAATTGAAACCTTTGGTCTTGTCGATGGACCAGGTATTAGAACTGTAATCTTTCTAGATGGTTGTACTCTAAGATGTAAATACTGTCATAACCCTGAAACATGGGCAATGAATGAAGTAAACTATGATACAGATGAACTAGTTAAAAAAATTCTTCGTAATAAACCTTATTTTAAAAGAAATAATGGTGGTGTAACTTTCTCTGGAGGTGAGCCTCTTTTACAAATTAACTTCTTATTAGATATCTGTAAGAAACTAAAAAAAGAAGGTATCCATATTGCTTTAGATACCGCTGGTGTTGGTATTGGTAAGTATAAAGAAATACTAGAGTTAATTGACCTTGTTATTTTAGATATAAAGCACGTTACTAAAGAAGGTTATAAGGAATTAACTGGAAGAGATATTGATGAGAGTGAAAAGTTCATCGAAGAATTAAACAAGAGTGGCCGACCAGTATGGATTAGACAAGTAATTGTTCCAGGTATTATGGATAATGATGAATATTTAGATGGACTAGTAGAATATTTAAAGAAAATAAAAAATATTGAAAAAATAGAGTTCCTACCATTCCATCATCTAGGTTTTGAAAAATATCAAAAGCTTAATATTCCTAATCCCTTAAAAGATACACCTGAGATGGATGTTAATAAATGTGACGAACTATATAAAAAGTTTATGAAGAAATATGAGAAGTCTAGAAAATAGGCTTCTTTTTATGATAAAATAAACTAAAAGAAAGTGATGGTGTTTTCAAAAATGATGATAATGAATGAAGATAAATTAAAACAACTAAATAGAATTCCCATTGATGATATATACATACTAACTGACTTTGATGGAACAATAACAAAATCTAACAGTGATAGTTCTTGGGCTAGTATTTTTAAAAATCCTAAAGTATCTAAAGAATTTGTAGATGCTTGTATAAAAATATTTAACCATTACCATAAATATGAAATAGATGAAAATATTTCTTTAGAAGAAAAAATTTCTATTATGAATGAGTGGTATCAAAAAAATATTCAGACATTAAAAGATTTTAAAATTACTGAAGAGATAATAAATTATGCAACTAGTGAATCTATGATGACATTTAGAGATGGTGCAAAAGATTTTTTAAAGAATATGTATAATAAGAAAATACCTATCATTATTATATCAGCAGGAGTAGGCAATATAATAGAACAGTTTTTAATAAGAAATAATTGCTATTATTCTAATATTCTTATTTGTTCAAACTTTTTAGAATATGAAAATGGTGTTGTAAGTGGTGTAAAAGATAATAATTTAATAAATCCTTTAAATAAAAATGAAATTTATTTACCAAAGATTATAAGTGAAAAGATTAATAATAAAAATAATCTTCTTCTTTTAGGAGATAGCATTTCAGATATTAATATGGCTACTAATAGCAGAAAAAAAGCAGTATTTAAAATTGGTTTTTTAGATGAAAACATAGAAAAAAGGCTTTCAACATTTAAAGAAAATTATGATTTTATTTGTATTAATTCAACTTCTTATAACGAATTAAGAGAAAAAATTAAAGTTTTAAAATAGTAGGAGTAAGTTTATGATGGAAAAGTTAAAAGATAAATATGTGTTTTTTGATGTGGATGGAACTTTATTAGAGTATAGATATAATGATAAATTATATAGTGGATTGCGTCCTGAATTAGGTTGTCAAATTCTAGAAGATTTATTATTCTCTAATCTTTTCTCTAAAGCAAGACCTTTAAAAACTATGCAAAATATAATTAGCAATCTAGATTCTAATAAGGTATTTATTTTAGGAACAATTGTAACTAATAATGAAATAGAACAAAAATATACTTGGCTAAAAGAAAATTATCCTAATATAAAGAAAGAAAATATCTGTTTCATCTCATCTACAATGTTAAAACCAGAAGTAATATTAGAATATTGTAAACATCTAAATATTAACAAAAAAGATATAGTTTTTGTAGATGATAGATTAGATGTCTTAAGAAAAGCAGAAGAGTTAGGGATAACTGCATATCATCCAAGTTCATTTATGGAATAAGAGTGTAAGGAGAGATAAAAAATGAAAAAACAAGAAGCAGAATCACTTGCTATAGATAAATCAAGAGTAATGATAGAATATCTAGAGCAAATATTAAGTGATGATAATATATCAGGAAATATGATTTTTAGTTCTAATAAAATAGATGGAGAAAAAGAAAAAATGTGTACTGTTGATATCATGTTAAATAATGGTAAAGAAAGACATTTAAATTTAGGTATTCCAAGTATTCATAGTGATGTCTTTACAAAACAGTTTACTAGTGACTTAGTAGATAGATTTGCCAAAGATGATACAATGGGCGTAAGTCAATTTTTTGAAATTAAAAGTATGCCTCCAACTAGTAGAAGAGGAATGGATGCTATAAGTATAAATGAAGAAGCAGGAAAGATTAATAATCATATAAAAATAGATTTCTATTCTATTGGACAAGATTTTTATTCTATTATGAAAGAATATAATGAGAAATTAAAGGAAGCTCAAAAAGAAATAGAAGAAGCAAAGATAAGAAAGTAATACTTATTATAAAGTGTAAAACATGGAAAGGTTAACTTTATGGAAGAGAAGTTTAAAAAACTATATAAGGAATATGATAAACTGCAAAAGGAATATGGTGATAAGACATTAGATTCTATCTATAATGGAGGAGAATCTAATAATCCAGATATTCTCTTTGTTTTTATGAATCCAACAGGAAGAAACATTGCTAGTCCTAAAACTTGGAAAGGCTTAAAGGCTCCTTGGCTTGGTACTAAAAACATTTGGAAGTTATTTACTGCTATCAACCTCTTTGATAAAAATCTGTTAGATGAAATAAATGAGAAGAAGCCTAAAGACTGGGACTATGACTTTGCAAATAGAGTCTATGATGAGGTTAAAAGAAATAATTACTTCATAACAAACTTAGGCAAGTGTACACAGATAGATGCAAGGCCTCTAAAAGATGAAGTTTTAAAAAGCTATCTTGGACTCTTAGAACAAGAAATAGATATAGTTAAACCTAAAATAATAATTACTTTTGGTAATCAAGTCTCATCAATTATTTTAAATAAGAAAATATCAGTAGGAGAGTGTCGTAAACAATACTTTGAAAAAGAAATAGGTACTAAGACCTATAAAGTATTTCCAGTCTATTATCCAGTTGGTAATGGTACATTTAATATTGATAAAGCGATAGAAGACTTAAAATATATTATAGAAAATTATGTTAAAGATACTGTTAAAACAAAATAGTATCTTTTTATATTGACAAACATATAATAACTGTATATACTGTATATATACAAAAAAAAGAAAGCAGTGATTAAATGCAGATAATTATCAGTAATAGTAGTGATACTCCTATATACCAACAGATAGTTGATAATATTAAAAGAGAAATACTTAATGGCAACTTAGTAGGAGGAGAGGCCTTACCTTCTATTAGAACCCTTGCCAAAGACTTAAGAATAAGTAATATTACCACAAAAAGAGCTTATGAAGAGCTAGAAAAAGATGGTTTTATTGAAGCAGTCGCTACTAAAGGATACTTTGTTAAAAATAAAAGTGAAAACTATTTAAAAGAAGAAATACTAAAGAAAATAGAAGAAAACTTAGAAGAAGCTTTAACTATCGCTGATACTTATCATATAAGTTATGAAGAAGTCTTAGAGATACTTAAAGCTTTACGGGAGGATAATAATGGATAATATAATTAAAGTTAATAATTTAACTAAAACTTATGATAATTTTAAACTAGATAATATTACTCTTGAGATGAAAAAAGGTAGTATTATTGGTCTAATAGGAGAAAATGGAGCGGGTAAGACAACTTTAATTAAACTGCTATTAGGCCTAATTAGAAAAGATAAAGGAGATATCTTAATATTTAATCAGATACTAAATAATAAAGTAAAAGAAGACATTGGTGTAGTCTTAGATGATTCATTCTTTCCAGAAGTTATTAAAGTAAAAGATGTTAACTCTATTATGAAAAATATCTATAAATCTTGGGATGAAAAATTGTTTTTTAAATACCTAAAAGACTTTTCTTTAAATGAAAATATGTTAATAAAAAACTTATCTAAAGGTATGAAGAAAAAGTTAGAAATAATCACCGCTCTAGCACATCATCCTAAACTTCTAATATTAGATGAACCAACTAGTGGACTAGATCCTATTGTTAGAAAAGAAATATTAGATATCTTTCTAGACTTTATTGAAAATGGAGAAAATAGTATTTTGTTTTCATCTCATATAACTAGTGATATTGAATCTATCGCTGATTATATAGTTTTTATAGATAATGGTAAATTAGTCTTTGATAAAGAAAAAGATGACATCTTAGATAATTATGGTATTGTTAAATGCAGTGATAATGATTTTAAGAAAATATCTAAAGACAATATAATATCTTACCTAAAAAATAAATATAACTATGAAGTATTAGTTAATGATAGAAAAAAAGTTAAGAAAAATAACTCTGACATAGTAATTGATAAAGCCACTTTAGAAGATATTATGCTATTAATAGTGAAAGGAGAAAAATAATGAAAGGCTTAATTATTAAAGATATATGTGTTCTAAAAAATCAAATGAAAGTATTACTATTAGTACTAGCTTTCTTTGTTATATTTTCAATTATTAATGAAGATGCTTCTTTTATTCTTTTCTTAGTACCCTTTTATATGATAATGATTCTTATAACTACCTTTAACTATGATGAATTTAATAAATGGGACTCTTATTGTAATAGTCTGCCACTTAGTAGAAAAGAAATAGTTAAATCTAAATATATCTTATTTAATGCTACATCACTTATCGTTTTAATAGTTGGTATATTAGCATCTTTCATAATTCCCAACTTTATAGAAAATACCAATTTTGAATCTCTTTTTACAAGTATAATAGGAGTTTTCTTTGGTATATGTTTAGTAATTTCTTTACTAATTCCCTTTTATTATAAATTTGGATCAAGTAGGGGAAGAATAATGCTATTTCTTTGCATAGTAATACTTGCTCTAATAATAGGAATGATTAGTAGTCTAGATATCTTTAACAATATAGAATTAATGAATCTAATAAATAGTTTAAATAACTTAAGCCTTGGAGTGTTTACTCTACTTTTAATAATAGTAATAATAATTATTATGTTTATATCTTATTATATTTCCATTAAAATATATAGTAAGAAAGAATTTTAATTCTCTAGTCATCTAGAGAATTTTTTAAATAAGTGTTGACAAAATATTTTGTTATTAATATAATGTTAATAACAAGTTTGATTACTTGCTTATTTCTTAGTTTATGATATTAATAAAAAATTAATAAGAGGAGAGATGGATATGAAGACTAAGAATTTAAAAATTTATAATAAAGCTTTAATTATTGTTGATATGATTAATGGTTTTGTTAAGAAAGGAGTGTTACATGATAAAGCTATCGCTAGAGTTATACCTAGACAAATAGAACTTATTAAACAATATCAGAAAGAAAAAGAATTAGTTATCTTTATTCAAGATACTCACACTAAAGATTCTACGGAACATAAGAGATTTCCTGATATTCATTGTCTTAAAGGTAGTGGAGAAGAGGAAGTTGTTGATGAATTAAAGCCTTTTACAACTTTAGATAATACTATTTGTATACCTAAAAACTCTACTAGTTTTATGGAGGCTCTGCCTTTTAGAGAACTGATGGAGGAAGCTCCTAATATAAGAGAGTTTGATATCGTTGGATGTTGTACTGATATTTGTGTTTGTAATGGGTCTGTTGGACTTGCTAATTATTTAGATGAACATAATAGAGATAGTACTATAAGAGTGCATAAAGATGCTGTAGCAACCTTTGGAGAAGATAATAGACAAAACTATGTAGATGCAGCTTACTTACTTATGGAACAACAAGGAATTCAGTTAGCTAAAAAATTTAGAGTTTGATATTAATGTTTTGATAAAAAGAAAGGAATGATTTAAATGAATGAAAGAAATTTAACTTTATTAACTGATTTATATGAACTTACTATGATGAATGGATATTTTGATATGAAGAAAGATGAAAGAGTAGTCTTTGATGTCTTCTATCGTAAGAATCCCTCTAATGGAGGATATGCGATTGTGGCAGGTCTTGAACAAGTAATAGACTATATTAAAAATTTACATTTTGAAAAGAGTGATATAGAGTACTTAAGGGAATTAGAGCTTTTTGATGATGAGTTTTTAAAATATTTAGAAAACTTTAAATTTACTGGTAATATTTATGCAATTAAAGAAGGAACTGTGGTCTTTCCAATGGAACCTTTGTTGAAAGTAGAAGCTCCTATTATAGAGGCTCAACTTGTGGAAACTGCTATTTTAAATATTATTAATCATCAAAGTTTAATTGCTACTAAAGCATCACGTGTATGTGAAGCGGCTAAAGGTGATGCTGTTATGGAGTTTGGTCTTAGAAGAGCGCAAGGTCCTGATGCTGGTATATATGGAGCAAGAGCAGCCGTTATTGGTGGATGTTCATCAACTAGTAATGTTCTAGCTGGTAAAAAGTTTAACATACCTGTAGCAGGTACTCATGCTCACAGCTGGATTATGAGTTTTGATAATGAGTATGATGCTTTTATGAAATATGCTGAACTTTTTCCTAATAATGCTACACTTTTAGTAGATACCTATGATACCCTAAACTCAGGTGTACCTAATGCCATAAGAGTATTTAAAGAGTTAAAAGAAAAAGGTAAAATGCCTAAGAAATATGGGATTCGCTTAGATAGTGGAGACTTAGCTTACTTATCTAAAAAAGCAAGGACTATGTTAGATGAAGCTGGGTTCCCTAATGCCACAATCTGTGCTTCTAATGACTTAGATGAATATCTAATTGAATCCCTAAAAGAACAAAGTGCTAAAATAAATCTGTGGGGAGTAGGAACGAGTTTAATAACATCTAAAGACTGTCCTAGCTTTGGAGGTGTTTATAAACTAGCTGCCATTAAAAAAGGTGGAGTTGTAATTCCTAAGATTAAACTAAGTGAAGATCGTGTAAAGATTACTAATCCAGGAGATAAACAAGTATTTAGATTTTACGATAAAGAAACTGGTAAAATTAAAGGAGATATAATAGGCTTTGCCAATGAAAAATATCATGAGGATGAATCAACTGTAATGTTTGATTCTATAGATACTTGGAAAAAGAAAGAATTAGAACCTAACACTTATACTGTTAGAGAACTATTAGAACCTATATTTATTAATGGAGAATGTGTCTATAAAAGTGATAGTGTAATGAATTTAAGAGATTACTGTACGAAAGAAAAAGAAACTTTAAGTGCAGAGAATAAGAGATTTTTAAATCCTCATCCTATTCATGTAGATTTAAGTTATGATTTATGGAATGTAAAAAATAAAATGATAAATGAAGAAAAAATATTAGTAAAAAAATAGAATAATAACAGACTATAAAAAGGAGGATATTATGAAAGAATATGGATTTATTAGAGTAGGTGCAATTATTAATAAATTAGTACTTGCTAGTCCTATGGACAATGCTAAAGAAATAGTTAAAATGATTAGAAAAGCAGATAAAGAAGGTGTTTCTATTGTTACTACTCCAGAACTTGCTCTTACTGGTTATACTTGTGGGGATTTGTTTTTACAAGATGAATTGATTGAAGATGCCGAGAAAGCTTTAAGTATTATTTTGGAAGATACTAAAGATTTAGATATTATTTCTATAATAGGGATGCCCATAAGATGTAATAATCAGTTGTTAAACTGTGCAGTTGTTATAGAAAAAGGTAATATTTTGGGGATTGTTCCTAAGACTTATATACCTAATTATAGTGAGTTTTATGAGAAAAGATGGTTTACTTCTAGTGTTGATTTAAAGAATAGTGAAGTTAATCTATTAGATAGATTAGTACCTATTTCTACTAAGTTAATGTTTAAAGATAAAAAATATAAGGAAGTAGCTTTTGCCATTGAGATATGTGAAGATTTGTGGGCTGTGTCTCCTCCTAGTAATAATCATGTTTTAAATGGTGCTTCTATTATCTTTAATCTATCTAGTAGTAATGAGATAGTAGGTAAAGATAGTTATAGAAGAAATCTAGTTTCTATAGAGTCTGCTAAAACAATATCAGGTTATATTTATGCAAGTAGTGGTATTATGGAATCTACTTCTGATTTAGTATTTGGTGGTGCCTCTTTAATCTATGAAAATGGTAAATTACTTAATTCTAATAAACGCTTTGAGATAGAGAGTAATTTAATATATACTGATATTGATGTTAAAAGATTAATTAATGAAAGATGTCGTAATAGTAGTTTTGCAGGAAGCCTTTATGATGGTGATTATAAAGTGATAGAAGTTAATGTTAGTGATAGGATAAAGAAGCTTGATAGAACTTATAAGATGTATCCTTTTATACCGACAACTGATAAAGAGAAAAGGTTTGAAGAGATATTAGAAATACAAAGTAGTGCCCTTGCAAGACGTATAATTCACTTAAATAATACTAAATGTGTTATAGGAATGTCTGGAGGACTTGATTCTACTCTTGCTTTCTT
Source organism: uncultured Mycoplasmatota bacterium (assembly GCA_946499755.1). Taxonomy (GTDB): domain Bacteria; phylum Bacillota_I; class Bacilli_A; order RF39; family UBA660; genus Onthousia. Next base: position 931 of record CAMMTE010000017.1, on the reverse strand, counting down.
AGTTATAGTTAGAGCATTTCGTAAACTTGGTCGTGATAATAAAGATATTATAGGTGTCACAATGCCTGGCTTTGGTACTACTGATAGGACTTATATAAATGCTATTAATTTGGTTAAAGAATATGGGGCGACTTTAAAAGAAGTTAGTATTAAGGAGGCAAGTTTACTTCATATGAGGGATATTGGGCTAGATGAATCTGATAGAAGTGTTACTTATGAGAATATCCAGGCAAGGGAAAGGACACAAATACTTATGGATATTGCCAATATGGTAGGAGGTATTGTTATTGGAACAGGTGATTTATCAGAACTTGCCTTAGGTTGGTGTACTTATAATGGCGATCATATGAGTATGTATGCTGTTAATTCTTCTATTCCGAAAACTTTAGTCAGACATTTAGTTGAATTCTGTAAAGATCAAAGTAGGGGTAAACAAAGAGAAATTTTGAAGGATATCCTAGATACCCCAATCTCCCCAGAATTATTACCAAAAGATTCATCCGGTAATATCATCCAAAAAACAGAATCAAGTATTGGTCCTTACATCTTACATGATTTCTTCCTCTATCATTTTCTTAGATATGGAGTTTCTATAAAGAAACTATATTTTTTAGCTAAAATTACTTTTAAAGATAGTTTTAGTAATGATGAATTAAAGAAATGGTTAATTGTATTTATAAAACGCTTTACAACATCTCAATTTAAACGTAATTGTTTCCCTGATGGTATAAAAGTGGGTAGTGTTAGTCTTTCACCTCGTGGCGACTTTCGTATGCCGAGTGATATTGACACAAATTATGAAGAGTTTTTAAAAGAGTTATAAAAATTATTGACAAGTTAAATTGTTACAAATACACTGTTAATAACAGATAATAATCTGTAGATGTAGAAAGATAAGAGGTAAATATGAATAATTTAAAATTGATTGTAT
>CAMMTE010000016.1:0-14821 GCA_946499755.1 uncultured Mycoplasmatota bacterium | reverse complement strand
ACTGATATAGTTTACAGTAATCGTTGTATACTTTTTCAGCAGTCTCGCTTAAGCATCTATTTTTTCTGTTATTATTACTAACTGTTTATTTTTATCTTTTTTACTACAAGTAGTTAGTATTAATCTTTCTTTATTTGTTTTATTTATTTCTATAGTACCATCTTTTACTTGTTCTTCTATCTTTATTACTTTGTAATTATTTTCTTTATTATTTTTTATTAAACTAATTTTATCATTTAAATCTAGTTTATCTAAATTATTAAAGTAAGCGATAGAACCTGGCCCTGAATGGGCTGCTAAGACAATTAGATTTTTATCATCATTTAAAATAGTAACATTTTCTTCTACATTGTTATGAGAACTGTTAATATCATAGATATCTTTAGTTAAATTTATTTTATCTATATGTAGTTTTGCAATAGGTTTTTCTTTTATATTATTATTAATATAATTAACTTTATTACTAGTATTAGTATTTGAAGAAATATTGGTAATACTTATTTTTTTATTATCATTATTACTTGTTTCACTATTATATATTAGAATGCAACTACCTATATATATTACTATTACTAGTAAACTAATTAAACTTTTTCTTAGCAAGGAAATATAAAGGTAATAAAGTAATACTTATAATAGGGTAGTTGTCTTTTTCTGTACTAGTATTAGGTACTTCTATAGAGATAGTTTCTTTAGGTTTTTCTTCTTTTTTTTCTTTATAATCATTAACAGTATAACTATATTCTTTATCTAAATCATTTATAAATATTTCGAAAGGTTCTATTTTTGTATATCCTTCTGTTGTATTAACTTGTACTACTTTATAATGACCATAAGGTAAAGTTATTTTAGCAGTACCGTTTTGATCTGTAGTAATTGTATTTACTAACTTATTATCAATATCATATATTTCAAAACTTATATTAGATTCACTTTCCATTAGTTTACCATCACCAAAGTATTTTTTTATAGTCACTTCTTTTTTTAATACTTCATTTTCTATTACAAGATTTATTTTCGTATTATTTGGTGTAAATTCTATTTTATAAGTCTCATTATTAGGAAGATATCCAACTCCTATTGTTGTTTCTTTTAAATAGTAAGTACCATAATCTAGATTATCAGTTGAACTAGATAAATTAATTTCTAAGTTATCATCTAAAGTAAGTTCTTTAATCTTTTCCATCTTATCATTATAAAGAGTAAATACACTATCTTCTAATTTAGCTTCTCCACTACTAATATTAGTACCGGTATCTTTATCTATCTTTTTAATCTTTAATTTTAGTTCATTAATACAATAACGTACTTTTGCTACTCTATTATTTGTTTTTCCTACAGTTGCTAAATGTTGACTATTTGGATTGTAATAAAATAATATTGGATCAGCATCAGGATTATACATTCTTTCAAATGTTTCTTCATAACAACCTGGTTCATCTTTTGTTATAGTTAAAGTGTTATCATTTTTAATAGATCCTGGTATAGTGTCTTTAGAATAGAATCCAAATACATTGTTTGTATCTATTATAGTTAATGGTTTTCCTTTTATACCATAATAAGTTTTATTATTAAAACTTGGCATTATATAACTGTTATTTATTAGATTGTTAATAGTTTGTATCTCTGAGTTATAAATATCTATTTTATTACCATTTAAAGTATCAGTAAAATAGAATTCACTATTTGGTTCAACTGCTTGCCAAATCATTAGTTGAGTAATAGCATACCATTTTAAATCATTTTTATGACCTGCATATCCATATCCAAATCCTATCAAGTCATTAATTCTAGTTAGAGTTTCACTATTTATATCTGGTAGTGCAGATACAGTTTCATAAGTGTTATTAGATGGATTAAACTTTGCAAATGGTTGTAGACAATAAGCAAGACGACCATCACTTGCTCTTCTATAGACTCTAGCTTTTTGATAATATTTAGTATTAGTTGTTTTATCAAACCTTACCATATAAATATTATCAATATACTCGGCTTCATAAAAACTATCTGTAGAAGCATTTACAGGAATAGTACCTAGTAAATAAATAAAACTTAATGTTAAGAATAATAATATTTTTTTCATAGTTTTCCTCCTTTTTTCTTAACGAGGCTTACTCTAACATTAGTTAAAATATAATGCAAATTGGCAATTTTTAAAATTGGAGGGATTTTTCTTTTCAATTTTTAATTTTCGCTAGAGCAATTTTTAATTTTGAAGGTTAAATTTCTTTGAATTTTAAAAATTCATACTTTTTTTATTTTTTTTGATATAATATTTTTAGGTAGGTGTTAGATATGTTAATTGTAATTGAAGGTGTTAGTGATGGTGTAGGTAAAACTACGCAAATAAAGGAACTTTATAATAAATTAATTAGTGATGGAAAAGAAGTTATTTATCATCATTTTCCTAGTTATGGAAAGCCATGTGCTTATTTAATAGAAGAGTATTTAAAAGGTAATTTAGGGAAAAGAGAAGATATTGGACCTTATGCTGTTAGTAGTTTTTATGCTATGGATAGATTTTATACTTATCATAATGAATTAAAGAAAGCTTTAGAAGATGGGAAAATAGTTTTGTTAGATAGATATACTACTTCTAATTTAATTTATCAAGGAGCATTATTTGAAGAAGAAAAAGATGCTTTCTTAGACTATATTAGTGATTATGAATATAATAGACTTGGACTTAGAAAACCTGATTTAGTTATCTTTTTGAAATTAGATAAATCTATTGCTAGCACTCTTAGAAATAATAGAGGTAATAAAGATATTAATGAGAGTGATAATGTTTTTTTAGATAAGGTCTATGATAATAGTTTATATGTAGCGGATAAGTATAATTTTAAAATAATAGAGTGCAGTCATGATGGAAAGATTCGTAGTATTGATGATATAAGTAGAGAAATTTATGATGTAGTAAGAAATGTGATTGACTAAATTTTTGCTTCTATATATAATAATAGACATATTTTAGGAGGAGTAATTATGAAAATCATTTATTATGAATTTGAAGATGGTAGGAGCGGATATATTACACCATTTACCTATTCTTTTTTTAAACATAAAGTTTTTAAAGAAACTGAAAGAAAAAATGTTTTGTTATTAAAAGAAAATGTTTCTAAAATTTGTTTTAAAAATTGGGAATTATTTAATGAATTGTCACTTAATGCTAAAGATTCTGATGCTGAAATAATAATTAATAATAGTTTTGCTAATGATTGCTTTTATGTAGATAATAGTAAGAAAACGAAACTTATTTTTAGTGGTGAAGATGGAAATGAGGTGTTATATGCTGATTTTATAAATGCAGATAGTGTCTTTTTTAGAGTTAATGGTCAACGTATTTCAGATTTAAGATGTGTAGAGACAGAAAGTGCTTCTATATATGGAGAGTCCTTTATTGTTGATAATGTATATATTACAAGTAAAAATATAGAATATAAATGTAATAATAACGATATTAAAAATTTGTCATTATGTGGTGATAAGGTAAAGATTAGTGATTCTAATGGTAAAGTTAAATCTTTTTATACAAGAAGTGAAAACTTTTCTTTGGAGTCATCTGGTTTTGAAAGTAAAAGTGGAGTCTTTTATATAAAAAATATCCCTGTTATTAAAGATTCTCTTTGGTTATTTAATGGCCCTATTAGATATAATGATAGTAATATTGGTAAAATAGGTGAAGATTTTCTTCTTGATGATGATACTTTTAGTAAAGATAAATGTTTTGATGTAGCTAGAGCATATGTTAGTTTTGTATTATCTAAAGTAAAAGAAAAGATTGAAGAAAAAATAGATGATAAATATGATTTGTTTTATATGGAAGTTGCAAAAGACTTAAAAGATCTTAAAGCAGAATATGATGCAGCATGTAAAAGAATATCAGAGATAGCTGTTGATTATGATGATAATTTACAAAACTGTAAAGTTAAACAATATGTTAAGAAGAACTAGTTTAGACTAGTTTTTTCTTTAGCTTTGACATATAATAGAGATAGTTTGGAGGTGTCTAAATGACAGATATAGAGATTGCTAATAGTGTAGAGTTAAGTGATATTAAAGAGATTGCTAATAAACTTAATCTAACTATTGATGATATTGAAATGTATGGTAAGAGTAAAGCTAAGATAGTTAAAGATAAGGGAGAAAAATGTGGTAAGGTTATTTTGGTGACGGCAATTAATCCTACTCCTTATGGAGAAGGTAAGACTACTGTTAGTATTGGTCTCGCTGATGCTTTTAATAGGCTTAATAAGAATATATGTCTTGCTTTAAGGGAACCATCACTTGGACCTGTATTTGGCATTAAAGGAGGTGCTACGGGAGGAGGATATAGTCAAGTAGTGCCGATGGAAGATATTAATTTGCATTTTACAGGGGATTTTCATGCAATTAGTAGTGCTAATAATTTAATAAGTGCTGCTATTTATAATCATATTGAACAAGGTAATAGTTTAGATATAAAAGAAGTTACCTTTAATAGATGTTTAGATGTTAACGATAGAAGTTTAAGAGATATTAAATTAAAGTGTAGTGGTAATGAATATATAGATCACTTTAATATAACAGCAGCGAGTGAAGTTATGGCTTTATTTTGTCTTGCTACTGATATAGATGATTTAAAAAATAGATTATCTAAGATAATAGTTGGTTTTAATAGTAAAGATGAACCTATATATGTTCATGATTTGAAATTAGAAGGGGCATTAACAGTTTTACTTAAAGATGCATTTAAACCTAATTTAGTACAGACTTTAGAAGGAACACCTGCTATTATTCATGGGGGACCATTCGCTAATATAGCCCATGGTTGTAGTAGTATTACTTCTATAAAACTTGCCAAGAGTCTATCTGATTACGTCATTACAGAAGCTGGTTTTGGTAGTGATTTAGGGGCTGAAAAGTTTCTTGATATAGTTTGTCCTACCGCTGATATTACTCCTTCTACTATTGTTTTAGTTGTTACTATTAGAGCTTTAAAATATAATGGCGATGACACACTTGAAGCTGGTATATGTAATATAGATGCTCATCTTAATCATTTAAAAAATTATAATGTACCTATAGTTGTTTGTCTTAATAAATTTAGTGATGATAGTCTAGAAGATATTAATTATATAAAAAAATATGTGAATAATTTGGGGTGTCCTCTTGAAGTTAGTGATGCTTATAATAAGGGTGGAGAAGGTGCAGTTGATCTTGCTAAGGCAGTTATTAAGTCAAGTGATATGGAAAATGACTTTAAAACTCTTGTCTTTAAAAGTGATAAAATAGAAGATAAAATAAAAAAACTTAATAGAGATGTTTATAATTCTAAAGAGATAGAATATAGTGATAAAGCTTTAGAAAAATTAAAGCTTATAGATAAATTAGGCCTATCTCATCTTCCTATTTGTGTTGCAAAAACACAATATTCAATAAGTGATAATCCTAAGTTGTTAGGATATCCTAAAGATAATGTTTTGCATGTAAAAGATCTTATTATTAATAATGGGGCAGGGTTTATTACAGTACTTTCTGGTAAAATTTATACTATGCCAGGACTTCCTAAACATCCTAATTATGAAAAAATAGATTTAGTAGAGGGAAAGATTAAAGGGTTATTTTAATGAAGAAATTAAGTATTGAAGAAAAAATAGCTGTATTAAAAAAATTATATGCTCTAGAAAAAGATGATGATAAAAAAATATTAATTCTATATCAAATTAAAAAGTATGAGGAGTTATTAAATGTTAAAGAAGAATTATGATGATGATTTAATGGATACTTTGAATGATTTAATAATATATTCAAGGTGTCCAAAGTGTGGAGGTAGTTGTGATTATCATACAGGTACTTGTGAATATTGTGGTTCTTTTAATCAGAATTTAAAGACTGCTTATGATGAGGTAATATCTATTATATCTTTACTTGATAAAGATAATATAAGTAAATCTTTAATTTTGCAGATTTATGATTTTATTAAGAATAGTGATATAAGTTATGACTTTTTAGAGAAGTTTAATATTTTAGAAAAAACAAAAGAAATTATAAAAGACTTGGAATATGCTACTAATTATAGTAATGAAGATGAGAAACTTTTAGAATATATATTTACATATGATAGTTTTTTAGATATAAATATGGTACTTAGAGATTTAATAATTAGAAATGTTATTTTAAAACATAATACTCTTAATGAACATTTAATAGAAAAAGTACTTAGACATTTAGTTATTTCTAGTACAAGAAAATATAATGAAGGTTCAGAGTTTTATTTAAAAAAGCTTGGAAATGGTGTTAGTGGTGAAACTATTAGATATTATGTTTTTTTAAGCGAGGAGAAATTTAATGTATTTTATAATGAAGGAAATGTTAATATATTTTTTACATTAGCACATGAGATTAGACATACATATCAAAAATATTGTAGAGAAAGAAATATTATTAATTCTTATATTGAATTATTGGCTTTAAAAGAAGGTTTACTTAGAGCCTATAATAATGATATATATAGTAATGCAAAAAATTATGTTAAGAATCTTTATGAGATTGATGCAAATATTTATTCTTATAATGCTGCTTCTAATTATTTAGAGAGTCTTGGTTTTAATGTTTCTTTAGATGTTGATACTATGATAGATAGAGAAATGAAAAGAAGTGAAGATTGTTATAGAGAAGTAGATGGGGAACTTGTTAATTTTAATGATTTATTTGCTGACTATATTAAAGATAACCCTGCTTTATTTAATAGGTTTCCTCAATTACACTATGAATTTAAAGAAGAAGATGGTAGAATTGTTTATAAGAGTAAAAATGAACTCATAGATGGGTTTTATTGTTCTGAAGAGGGGTTAGAAGAACTTTATCTTAATCTTATAAATAATGCTAAAGAAAGAGAAAATATAAAAAAAGATGAAATAAAGAAGTAGGGAAGGTGATATTATGTTAAAAATATATAGTACAGATATAAATAATAATACTTTTAGTAAAATTAATAATTATGAAGTTGGATGTTGGATTAATTTAGTTAATCCCAATGAGAGTGAAATAGATGAAGTGTCTAATGCTTTAGGTATTAAAAAAAGTTTTATTATGAGTATTATTGATGATGATGAGAAACCTCGTATTGATGAAGAAGATGGGGTTAAAATGCTTTTGTTAGATGTACCTGTTTATGAAAATAAAAATGGGATGAGAGCGATTACAACTTTACCTTTAGGTATTCTTGTTGTTAGGAATGATTATATTGTAACTGTGTCTTTGCAACGTTATAGTATAATAGATGATTTTGCTAAAGGAAGAGTTAAAGAGTTTTATACTTATAAGAAAAGTAGATTTATTATTCAAATTATTTATAGACTAGCTTTATTGTATTTAAAGATGTTAAGAGAAATTGATAGTAAAATAGAAATAGCAGAATCTAAAATATTAAATGCTACTAAGAATGAAGAATTACTTAATTTACTTGCTCTTGAAAATAGTTTAACTTATATTATTACAGCATTAAAATCAAATGGAGTAGTTTTAGATAAGATACTTAAAGGCAATGTTATAGAACTTTATGAAGAAGATCAAGATTTACTTGAAGATGCTATTATTGAGAATAATCAAGCGATAGAGATGAGTGATTTATATAGAGGTATTTTATCTAGTACTACTGATACAGTTGCTACTATTATTTCTAATAATCTTAATACTATTATGAAGTTCTTAGCAGGAATTACGATTGTATTTTCTATTCCTACAATGGTAGCATCTTTTATGGGAATGAATGTTACTTTTGGAAAGTTTGCAGATAATCCTTTTGCTTTTGGTTTATTACTATTATTATCTTTATTATTATCATTAATAGTGGCTTTTATATTGAAAAAGAAAAATATGTTATAGAAAAACTTCCTTTTTTGAGGAAGTTTTAGTTTGTTTGATTAGGATCAGTGGTAGGTTGTTCTTGAATATTAGGATCTGTTTGTGTTGGGGGTACTTCTTGTTGTTGTTCTTGATTATTGTTATCAATATTAGTAGATAGAGTTGGTTGATCTTCGGTGATAGTGATATTTCCTGTATAAATACTATTATTAAATTTTACGGTATATTGATAAGTACCCGCTTTATTTACATTGACATTACTTAAATCTAAGACCATAGCATTTTTTTGTTCATCAGTAAGTGGTTCTATAATATAGGTTGCTAAGTCTGTATTTAAGGCTGTACCTATTTTAATATTTAAAGTTCTTAACGTAATACTTTGTAAAGTATTAGGTGCTACTTCTTTTTCTTTGACAATAATTATCCCATTATACGTTTTCTTTTTATATTTTACACTATAGTTATAAGTTCCTGGTTCTGTTACATTGACACTACTAGTATCTAGCTTTAAATTTGCTAAGACTTCATCAGATACTGCACTATCTAGATAATCTATTATCTTTACACTTAAAGGTGTATTTACTTCTATAGTTATATCTTTTAATTTAATATCTATATCTTCTTCTTTACTTACTTGTTTTTGTTCTACAACGACAAGAACACTTTGATTTATATTACTTTCTTGTAAGTTGTTATACATAACTCCTGATGAGATACAAAGTATTCCAAGTAAAGCTAGAGAAGTTACTGTAACAATTCTAACTTGTTTATTCATAGAATCACCCTTTATCCTTATTAACATTATAAGCTATGTAGTGTTTATTTACAAGAAAAAATAGTGATTACTTTACATTTAATCACTATTTAGTTTTATTTTTATAGCCTTCATACAAATTTTTTATTGTATTTGTGGTGCTATTTTTAATATTATTTAAAATGTTTCCTAATTCATTGTAATTATCTTCACCTATAAAATTTTTAAAGTTTTTTAAAATATAATAATATAAGTCAGTAGAAGAATCTTTAATACTTCCTAAATCTTCTTGCCAATTAGGGTTAAGTTCAGTTATTTTACTACCCATTTCATTTATTGTTTCTATAGTTTTTTCTTGAGCTTCTGGATTTAATTCACTAAATTTAGTATCTTTGTATTCTTTATCATAGAAAATAAAGTCAACGGCATCTATAAAGTATTCTCTCCATACTTCACTAGCTTTTTCAATACCTTCAGTGTAAATTATGTTATTAACTTCTTCTGTTTCACTTTGAAAACAATCAAATTCTTCACTAGTTGTATTTTCATTTGTAGTCTCTTGATTATTGGTACTATTATCTTCCATAGTAGTAGTTGTCTCATTTGTTATTGGTTCAGCATTATTTTCTTTACTAGAACATCCTGTTGCTAATAAAATAACAGTAAGACCTGTAGCGATTATTCTTGTTATTTCTTTTCTAATTTTTAAATTATTCATTTTTCAACTCCTGTTCACTAATATAAAAATTTGGTTTTAATACTTTTATAAGTTTTTTCTCTACTTCTTCTGTTGTTGTATTATCAATTATTTGGGCAGCACCTCTATAAAGACTACCACCTCCACCAAATATTTCCATAATTTTTCTTACATTTATTTTACCATTGCTTCTTGAACTAATACTAATTGTATTTTCATTAAGTCTTCCAATGGCACAACTTAAATCATTATTAAGATCTTGTAATTCATCAGCAGCTTTAGCAAGAATTTCTTGACTCACTAATAGTTCATTACTACCACAGCAAATAGCAATGCTCCATTTATGAATTTTAGTTGTTCTTATTATATCATTTACTTTCAGCTTTGTTTCTAAGGTTTCATCTTGTAATTCATCAGCAAATTTTATATCTGCTCCTTTATCTTTTAATCTACCTACAATGTTAAAGGTATTACCAGATGTTGTTTCACTTCTTAATCCTTTTGTATCTAGGTAAATTCCTGCTAGTAAGTAAGTTGCAATATCAGAGCCATAATCTATTCTAAAATCTTCTAATAAAGTAGTTACTATTTCACAGGTACTAGATATTTGTGGTTTTATAAATTTAGTTAAAGTTTGAATTGTTTTTGAATTTTGATCATGATGATCAATAATAGCGATACTTTTAAAATGATCTATATAATCTTTACAACTAACTAATTCTATATTATTAGTATCACTTACAATTAATAAGTCATTATCTGTTTTAATTTCATCAATCATTGGAGAAGTTATTCTCTCAAAATCATTAGAAGTGGCATCTATAATAGTAAGAACACCAGTATTAATTGTTTCTAATTTATCATCCATAATAATATAACTTTTTTTATTTAGTTTATTAGCTATTAAGGATATTCCTATAGCAGAACTAATAGCATCAATATCAGAATTTATGTGAGTTGTAACAAATACTTGATTACTTGTTTCAATTTTTTCTTTTAATTTCTTTCTAAATTCAGCAAGTTCTATTCTATAATTTCTTTGTTCAGTTAATATTTTTCTTTCACTATCAGTCATAAATATCACCTTTGCCGCTTATAATACTACTTTTTTTATTTAAAATCAATATTATGTGGCTTTTTTGTATTTTTATATAGTTTTTTAACAGGTATATTATTTCTTAAATAGTCTATATAGTCTCCTTCTTCTAATAGACTATAATAACCACTAGTATTAATATATTTGTCACTATAATTATAATTTTCACTTATAGCATAATTACTTTTATTATTTTTTCTTAAAGCTTCAAGAAAATAGTTAGTATAGTCTTTCTTTATAAGAAAACCTTCATTATTTCTATAAACATAAGATGTGTCTTTATAATTACTATTTATACCAAAAGTATATATTCTTTTTTTAGTTCTTTTTTCTTGTTTATAACTTTTATACTCAATTTCATCTTTTCTAAATGTTTCTTTATCACCATAGAAAATATGTAGAGATTCTTCTTTCTTAATATCATAATAGTTATATGTTTGATATTTTTCTTTAGAGGTTCTTTTAACACTATACTTTGTATAATAATAATTATTTTTTTCTTTTAGCATAGCTTTTTCATCATATTTTTTGTTAGATAGGTGCATAGTAATACTATTATGATTTATATTTATAATTAATTCTGTTGTTAGACCCTCATTTTGTAAGCTTAGACTTATAGACTTTTTATTAACATCAATAATATTACCATAGACTAAAAATAGTTTTAGATTTCTTAGTACTGTTTCATTAAAGTTTTCATCTATGGCATTAGATTTTATTCTTTTAATAAATTTATTTAAGTCATCTATTTCCTTAATATTTAGTTTTCTTGTTTCTTTCTTTTTTAAAGTACTACTACTAATATTTAATTTACTTAAAGTATCATAGTTTATATCATAGGGAATAGTTCCAATGATATGAGTTATTAATAAATTATAGTTATCTGTTTTAAACATTTTCTTTCTCCTTATCTCCTTGATAGATATTTCTTTGTGACATTATTTTATCTATATTATTTAAAATGTCAATCTTTTTTATTAACCATTTAGGTTCAATTAGAGTATTTGGATCTGGATCTTCTGTTAATCTATGAATGACTATTTTAGGATTTAAATATTCTAATTGTTTTATAACAATATTAATATATTCATCTTTTGTTAAAATTTTAAATTTATTTTTATAATAATATTTTTCTAAAGGAGTATCTTTTAATACTGCTAACATATGTATTTTTATACCATCTATATTTAAGGTGTTTAGGTGTTTTACTGTTTCAATCATCATTTCTTCTGTTTCATAAGGAAGACCATTAATAATATGCACAACAACATTAATATTTCTTTCTTTAAGTTTTTTTACCATATTATCAAAGTTTTCTAAAGTAGAGCATCTATTTATTAGTTTACTTGTTTTATCATGAATAGTTTGTAGACCTAATTCTAAAATAAGATAAGTTCTTTTACTTATATCTTCTAAATAGTCTAGACATTCATCAGTAATAGCATCACTTCTTGTAGCGATAGATAAACCAATACAATCATCTTTATTTATAAAGGGTTCAAAGCATTCTTTTAACTTTTCGATAGGGGCATATGTATTGGTATTTGCTTGAAAATAAGCGATAAATTTAGCATTAGGCCATTTTCTTTGCATCATTTTTTTACCCTTTTCAAATTGTGTTAATAAACTTTCTTTTGGATTGCCTCCAAATTCACCACTACCTAATTTTGAACAATAGATACAACCTCCATATCCTTTGGTTCCATCTATATTAGGGCAAGTAAAGTTAGCATTTAAACTTACTTTACAGACTTTTGTATTAAATTTTTCTTTATAATAATAAGTTAAGGTATGATATCTTTTATTATCATTTGTATACTTAAATTTATTTTCCATATGTTACTCCTAATATTTGTAAATATTTAGCTAGTTTATATTCTTTAGAGAATATTTTACTTAATCTTTTTTGCTTTTTATTATTTTCTAGATTACTTAAGAAAAATAATACTAAAGTCTTAGAATTTATTTTTGTAGTTAGATCTTTTATCTTTTTAGTTGTTTTCTTATCTATGGCTTCTTCTAATTCTATTTTTTTTGTTAAGGCTCTTATAAAACTTTTAAAACTATATATTTTACTTTCATCTACTTTAAATGTTTTTCCTAATTGTTCTATTGAAGTTAGAAAACATTTTTCGTTTTCATCTAATAAAATATTTTTATTATTTTGATAATATTTAGTTAAAGAATCTTTTCTAAAAGTAAATTTATTACCATCTAATTTTTTAAAAGCTTTCATAGTATCATTATAACCAAATTTAATATTAGTTTTTGCTTCTTCTTCGTTAAAGTTCAAGAAAAAAGAAATATTATTTTTAGGCTTGATAGTAACTTGTTTTATTTTTTTAGTTGGTTTTTTCTTTATGCCAATAGCACCTAAATCTACAACTATTAGAAATTCTGCTCCCATATTACATGCTAGTTCGATAGGAAGATTATCATAATAGCCACCATCGATATATTTATTACCATCAATTTCTTTCATTTTAAAAGCAGGAAAACAAGTAGCGGAAGCCATTAGATAGTCTATTAGTTTATTATTTGGTATTTTATCTTTAGTTAAGATTAGGGGCTTTCTTGTCGTAAAATTATAAGTTATTAGTCCAAAGTCTATTTTACTTTTATAAAACCTTCTTTTATTAACATTGTTTTCAAGGATAGTTTCTATCTTTTTAATATCCATACCACCATTTTTAAGGAAGTTTTTGCCAAATAGTTTTAAAACATCAAAGTCTTTATTTGATTTGGGTAATTTATTAAATAAATATTCTAAGTTTAGTTTTCTCCATATTCTCATTGCTTTAAAGTAGGCTTTTTCACACATAAAGACACCATTTATGGCACCAATAGAAGTACCAGTTACAATATCATATTTAATATGAAGATCACGTAAGGCTTTCCATACTCCTAATTGATAACTTCCTTTAGAGCCTCCACCTGATAAAACAACTGCTGTTTTCATAATGCATTTCCCTTTCTTTAATGCTTATTATATCACATGTTTAAAAGATTTAAAAACTATGATATAATTTCTATAAGAAAGTAGTGTGGTTAAATGACGAAGAAAAAATTAAAATTAAAAAGTAGTGCTAAAAAGCCTTTAATAATTGTTAGTGCAATTATTTTGGTTATTATTATAGTTTTAGCATTTTATTTTAATAGAATTGGGGAACTTAAAAATTTAGGATATAGTGAAGAAGCTGCTAAGAGTATCATTTTTAAATTTAAATATTCTTATATCATGGATATAGGAGAAAATAAGACATTAAATGCGGCTTTTGAAAGTGATGATTATAATGGAGATAATTTAGAGAGCTATGCTAAGATTCGTTATGCTGATCAAAAACATTTAATTAGTAATATAAATAAATTGTTATCTAAAGGATATAGTGTTAATGAAACATCGCTTATAATAAATAGAGGTGATGATGAGTCTGTTACTTCTTTTGCTAAGCGTGATAAAGTTAAAAATATTGAAGAATTTTTAGATGTTTCTTTTGCTAAACTTGAGAATTTAGATAGATATGTAGCATATAAAGAGAAAGAAAATGATGATGCTGAGACTACTGTTTTATATGTTAATATGGATTTTGATAAAGAAGATTATGTAGATCCTTTAGTTATAGATGATTTTGATGATTATGTTTTAGTTAATAAACATAGACAGTTAAGTAGTAAATATGTTCCTGATGATTTAGTTACTATAGATGATGAGTATGTTAAAGCGGATGGAGCTGTCGAGATAGAGCGAAATGTGGCGAAGGCTTTTTATGATATGGCAGAAGCAGCAAGTAAAGAAGGTCTTGAATTAATGGTTAGTTCGGGATATAGAAGTTATGAAGATCAAGAAGAAATTACTAATACATATTTAGAGCTTTATGGACAAAATTATGTGGATAATTATGTAGCAAAACCAGGTTTTTCTGAACATCAGACAGCGATGAGTTTAGATATTGCTAGTAAGACTGTAGATACTTTTGTTAATAGTGATGAATATGTTTGGATGATGGATAATGCTTATAAGTATGGTTTTATATTAAGATATCCCAAGAGTAAAGAAGATATAACAGGATATAAATGTGAGGCTTGGCATTATCGTTATGTAGGTAAGAAAATTGCTAAATATATTCATGATAATAATATTACTTATGATGAGTATTATGTTATGTTTTTGGATAATTAGTGATTGTTAATTGAGAAAAATTATGTTAATATATAGATAACAAAAGGTAGGAAAGAAGGTAAAAATATGAAGAGAGTTTGTTTACAAAATGTTATCTGGGGGGGGGGGCAGGTTAGTAGTAATTTAGTTACTTTCTTTCGTAATGCAATAAGAATAGAGTAGGAGTATTCTATTCTTTTTTTAGTGTAATTATGAAAGGAGTAAAAAGATGAAAAAGATATTTTTAGAAACAAGCTTTAGTAAAAT
>CAMMTE010000015.1:0-15576 GCA_946499755.1 uncultured Mycoplasmatota bacterium | reverse complement strand
ATAATGTAACATTTTAAAAAAATCTCTATGTAACATTTTAAAAAAGGTTTAACAAGGATATGTTTATCATATTAAGGAAGAATATTTTAAAGTTGTTAGAGATGAAAAACTAATGAAAAATCACGAAGGTAATTTTACACGACCAGATTATTTTTGTATAAAACTAGATAATAGTGAAATATTATGGTTTGTTCCTATGAGTAGTAAAATAGATAAATATGAGGAAATAATAGAAAAAAAGATAGAAAAATATAAAAAATGTGACACTATTGTAATTGGTAATTATAGAGGTAGAAAACATGCATTTTTAATCCAAAATATGTTTCCTATAATTGCTAAATATATAGATTATATTGATACAGTTAAAGGTAAAGCGTTACAAGTTCCATCCGAAACAAGACGCATAATACTAGAAAAAGTAAATAAAGTATTTAAGTTAAAGAAAAAAGGTGTAAATTTAATTTTCCCTGATGTTGATAATATTAAAGGAATATTATTGAAATAACTAAAAAAAGAAGAAGGATAACATTGATATTATTTACATAAAAGGAAAAATTTTATTTTTTTGTAGATTGACTTAACTCTAAATATTTAGTATGATAATTATGAAGATAGGGAACCTATCTAATATATTCAAAAAGAGGAGGAAATATGAAAAACTTAAAAACAATTTTATCTATGATTATTGTTGGATGTTGTGCCTTTATTCCAATGATGAGCGTAGAAGCTACTACTGTAGATAATGTAGAGTATGCTGGTAGTAATGTTACAGTGGATGATTTAGGCGAAAATAATTATAAGGTTACTCTAACAGGTGATGCTGATGAAGATTTTGAAGTTTTAGCAGGTCAAACAGTCACCCTAGATTTAGCTGGATTTACTTTAACTAATTATCTTCATGATAATCAAACAGCCCCTTGTGAAGCGATTAAGGTAAATGAAGGTGGAGTTTTAACTATTATGGATAGTGTAGGTACTGGTACTGTAACTAATGTAGCACAATCTACTTATGGTCCTATTACTAATTATGGAACATTAATAATTGAAAGTGGTAACTTTACAACAAGTACAGATACTTATGCAGTAAGAAATGATGGTATTAACCTTACAATTAATGGAGGTGTCTTTACAACTAATTCTCAAACTACTTCATTGATTGGTAATATTAAATACAATGAATTAAGTGCAGATTTACCAACTATGACAATTAATGGAGGCACTTTTGAAGCCGTACGAGATGCTATTAAAAATAATGAAAATACTGCTATTACAATTACAAATGGTACTTTTACTAGTCAAAAAAATTTCGCTTTAGATAACTTAGGGTCTGCTACTGTAACAGGAGGCACTTTTACATCAGTAGAGAATTCTGCTATTAGACATCAAATTGATAGTACTAATCCAGATTTTAGTAGTTTAAACATTACTAATGCAACTTTAAATTCTGCTGCTGATAAAGGTGATTATGCAATTTATGATAAGGCAGTTAATGAGGATGTAACTGATGATTATAATATTACAACTGATGCTGATGGTAATTTAGTTCTTGAAGAATTAACACCAGTAACTGATGTTACAGAAGATAAAGAAGAAGTTAGTAAGGAAGCAAATCCAGAAACAAGTGATGGAATATTACTATTCTTAGGATTAACAGTTGTAGGTTTTGCAGGCACAGCTTTAGCTTACAGAAGACTTCATAATTAATAATAATTAAAGCATTGCATAAGCAGTGCTTTTTTGATTATAATTTAGTTTACTTTTCTTAAATAATTTGTTATGGTTATATCATTAAGTGTTGTTAATGTTAATGCTGCTGAAATTAAACTAGAAGATAAGCTTACTGAACTTAAGGGTGGAACAGCTTTAACAATTACAAAGGATGATACGCTAACATTTGCTGGTGAAACTTGGATTGGAGAAAATGGTCGTATTAGTTTAGTTAGTGGTGATGTAACATTAAAATATGAAAATAATGTAGTTAATATTACAACTAATAATACTGTATCTGTTGTTAATGGTGGTAAACAATTCATTATGCAAATTGATACTGGTAGTGGTATTTTACCAGTAAAACTAACTAATAGTGAAAACTCTACTTTAAATGTTGAAGGAACTCTTGCTATTCCAGCAGGTTCTAAAGGTGTTTTAGTTAATGAAGGTACTGTTAATGTTTATGGCAATTTAGAAATTAGAAGTAGTGGAACATATACATCAACTGGTACTACGAATGTTTATGGTAATCTTGCTGTTTTAGCAGATGCTAACACCAGTGGCAATATTGGAAATTCTATCTTTACATTATATGAAAACGGAAATATCTATTCTGAAAAAGAAGATATATCTCTTAATGTTGCAAATGGTTTAGGAGATGCTTATGAAATCGTAAGTAATAATAAGCATTATGTTGGTAATACAACTACACCTGTTGAAGCTGACTGTGAATATGGGTACACATTACAAGCTAAAGAAGTAGAAGAAGTTCCTGTAACACCTGGTGAAGATGAAACATCCCAAAATAATCCAACAGAAGAAGTAAAAAATGAAGAAGTTAATCCAGAAACAAGTGATGGAATATTACTATTCTTAGGATTAACAGTTGTAGGTTTTGCAGGTACAGCTTTAGCTTACAGAAGACTTCATAATTAATAAGATTTAAGGCACTGCTTAGGCAGTGCCCTTTTTTCTTTTCTAACAAAATTGTAAGAAAAGAATCATTATAACTGTGCTATAATCATATTAGGTGAAGAATATGAAACAAAAAGTTAAGGATATAATATTTTTAATATTAGGTATTACTTTAACAATTCTTTTCTTTACAGTTGTAATACCAATGCTTGCAATCATTGGATTAATTAAAGTAATTTCTACTATTAGACACTTTAAAACTCATCATAAATTTGCTAAACTATAATACGAGGAAGCGATTAGATGGAATATTTAGATTATTATGATGAAGATGGTAATTACTTAGGTTACAAGAGTCGAGATGAAGTTCATAAAGAAGGACTTTGGCATAATACTGTTCATTGTTGGTTATATGAGATGGATGGTAGTGTTTATTTCCAAATAAGA
Organism: uncultured Mycoplasmatota bacterium; assembly: GCA_946499755.1. Classification (GTDB taxonomy): domain Bacteria; phylum Bacillota_I; class Bacilli_A; order RF39; family UBA660; genus Onthousia. The sequence goes on along the minus strand of CAMMTE010000015.1, from coordinate 12,504 downwards.
AAAGATAGTGGTAAGTTTTATACAACGGCATCAGGGCACGTTTTAAAAGGTGAGACTATTAAAGATGCTTTTAGAAGGGAAATAAATGAAGAGATAGGTCTTGATATAGATAGTAGTGATGCAACACTTGTAGATATTGTTCCATGGCGTATGGATAAAATGAAAAATGGTACTCTTATTAAAGATAGAGCGAAAGCGAATGTTTATGTTGACTTATTTGAAGGAGATTTAGATAGTTTTAAATTTGATCCTAATGAAGTATTAGGTGTTGTTAAAGTAAAGGCAAAAGATGCTTTAAATCTCTTTAAAAATGGTAAAGGAGAAATAGAAGCTGAAATAATTACTACTAAAGATAATAAAAATGTAAAGATAAGTAAACTAGTTAGTATAGATGATTTTCTTGTAATGGAACACGAAACAACTTATGATAAATATAAAGATGTGTTAAATAAAGTAATAGAAATTACTAAATAAGTAGTAATTTCCTTTTATTTTTGGTACAATACTTTCTAAGATAGGAGATAGATAAAATTGAAAGATGCTTATACTAAGAGTAGTAAGGATATTTTAGAAGAGTTAAGTAGTAAAAAAGATGGATTAAATGAAAAAGAAGTAACTAAAAGATTAGATGAGTATGGTTTTAATGAAATAGAAGCTAAGAAGCCTAAAACTATATTAGAAATGGTTATAGATGGGCTTAAAGATAAGATGATTTTAATACTTTTACTGGCATCAATTCTTTCTTTTATACTAGGAGAATTAGCAGAAGGGGTAGTTATATTAACAATTATCTTTATAAATTCTTTAATTAGTATAATTCAAGAGAAGAAAGCAATGAATGCTATTATTGCTTTAAGAAATATGAATGCTCCTCATACTACTGTTATAAGAGGTGGAAAGAAAAAAAATATTTTAACTAAAGAAGTAGTTCTTGGAGATATTGTTTATTTAGAAGATGGTAATATTGTACCTGCAGATATTAGATTAATAGAAGAGAATGGTTTAAAAGTAGATGAATCATCTTTAACTGGTGAAAGTGTTCCTGTAGAAAAAGATGCTAATGTTACTTTAGATAAAAATACTACTTTAGCAGATAGAGTTAATATGGTTTATTCATCAACTATTATTTCTTATGGTACTGCTATTGGAGTTGTAGTTGGAACATCTTCTAATACAGAAGTAGGATCTATTGCAACAATGTTAGAAGATACTGATAGTCTAGATACACCACTTAAAAGAAAACTTAATAAAGTTGGAGAAGTCTTAAGTATTATTGGTATTTTAGTCGCTATTCTTATATTTATAATAGGACTACTATATGGTAAAGACTTTATCTCTTTATTAATGGTTTCTATATCTTTAGCAATCTCTGTAATACCAGAAGGATTACCTGCTACGGCAACTATTGTAATGGCTTTAGGTGTATCTCGTATGGCTAAGAAAAATGCTTTAGTTAAGAAACTTCCTGCTGTAGAAGCTTTAGGTAGTGCAACTGTTATTTGTTCTGATAAGACAGGTACTCTTACTTTAAATAAGATGACAGTTGTAAAAAGCACTTTATATAGTGATATTATTAATAAAAATGATGATAATACCTTTAATGATGACTTAATAAAGTGTTCTTGTTTATGTAATAATGCTTATATTGATAAAGATAAAGTAATAGGAGATCCTACAGAAGGATGCTTATTAACTTATGCTAAAAATAATGGTTATGACATTAAAGATATAAAAAGTAATGAAGTTTTATATGAACAAGCCTTTGATTCTATTAGAAAAAGAATGAGTGTTGTCATTAAAGATAAAAAAGGATATTTAATTTATTGTAAAGGTGCTCCTGAAGAGTTAATAGATGTATGTAGTTATGCTAGTGTTGATGGCAAGTTAGTTAAACTTACTAATGAAGATAAGGATAAAATAAAAGATTACTGTGTTACTATGTCTAGTAAGGGCTTAAGACTATTAGGCTTTGCCATGAAAAATATTAAGACTCTTCCTAAAGAAGGAGATATGATAGAAGAAGATTTAACTTTTATTGGTATTATGGGAATAATTGATCCTCCTCGAGTTGAAGTAAAACACGCTATTAATACTTGTCATGAAGCAGGTATTAGAGTAATTATGATTACAGGAGATCATAAATTAACAGCAAGAGCTATTGCTAAAGACCTTGGTATCTATAAAAAAGGTGATGTAGTAGTAGATGGTGAAGAACTCAGTAGAATGAGTGATTTAAAGCTTCGTAATACCATTAAAGATATTTCTGTCTTTGCAAGAGTTACACCACAAGATAAACTTAGAATTGTTAATGCCTTAAAGAAAAATAAAGAAATAGTTGCAATGACAGGTGATGGTGTTAATGATGCTCCTGCCTTAAAGAAAGCTGATATTGGTGTTGCAATGGGTATTACTGGTACTGATGTTGCTAAAGATGCCGCTGCTATGATTTTATTAGATGATAACTTTACAACTATTGAAGCAGCAGTTAAAGAAGGAAGAAGAGTATATCGTAATATTCAAAAAGTAATACAATATTTACTTGCAGGTAATATTGCAGAAGTATTAACTATATTTGTATCTATGCTATTTAACTTACCAAGTCCTTTACTTGCTGTTCATATTTTATTTATTAATCTTGTAACTGATACACTTCCATCTCTTGCTCTTGGAATAGATCCAGCAAGTCCTAATGTTATGAAACATAAACCAGTTAAAGAGGGTAGTCTGTTTGAAAAAGGACTAGTCTTTAGAATAGGTTTCTATGGAGTATTCCTTGCAATTATTACTTTAGCCGCTTACTTTATAGGGCAGGATGATAGTTATGATGTCGGTATGACAATGGCCTTTACTGTTTTATGTTTATCACAGATATTCCATTCTCTAAATCAAAGTTCAAGTATAACATCACTATTTAGTAAAGACTATCCAAGAAATAAGATGTTATTCCTTTCTATGGTAGGATCAATTATTTTCCTTGTAATTGTTTTATTTGTAACACCTATAAGAGAATTCTTCTCACTTAGTGTATTAAGTGGAAATGAATGGTTAATAGTTATATTATTATCTTTATCACCAATTCTTATAGTAGAAATATTTAAAGCGATAAAAAGAAGCTTAGGAATGGATGGTTAGTATTATGGTAGTAAATAAGAAGAGGATAGTTTTAAGTAATAAAATCTATCCTCTATTTGCAGGGCTTTCAAGTGACCTTATCTTCTTTCTTACTATTAATACTTTATTTTTAACTGAAGTAAAAGGGTTCAGTGCCTTAGAAATTAGTTCCTTTACAACAATTAGTTTATTAGTAATGATTATATTAAATCCACTAGTTATGAAAACAATTAATAAAATAGGTGCTTTAAATTCCGTAAAATTAGGGGTAATTTTTCTATTCTTGGGAGCCTTCTTAATAACTTTTGGTGTAAATTATATAACTATTTTGTTAGGATATATATTCTATGAAGCATTTTATTACTTTAAAAAAATGGATACTGTTTTACTAAGAAAAAATTTGCTATTTTTACATGAAGAAGAAAAACAATTAGAAATAGAGAGTTATCATTCTTTAATTTATGCTGTAGTTACTATGTTTACAACTTTTGTATCAGGCTTTCTTTTTAATTTGAATAATTATTTACCTATGATATGTTGTTTAATCTTTTGTTTTATAAATATTATTTTGGTTAATTTTCTATATGAAGTAAAAACTCCTAACAGAGTAATAAAAAATAGTAAAAGAAAAATTAAAACAACACATTTAGTATTTTTAATCTTACTTTTATTTTCAATGACTTATGCTATTATTGATTTAGGACAAAATAATGCGCAGTTATTTATTCAGTATAATTTAGGAAGTTTTCTTTCTATTAATGATGTAGCGATATACTTATCTATAATTATTAGTGCTTCTAGAATTACAAGAGTAATTGTTAATTATTCTTTTATAAATATTTATAATAAATATGAAAATAGAGTTTTATCTATTATAGGTTATGTTTTAATATTATCATTTTCTTTAATACTACTAGGTAGTTTTATAACTCCTAAAATAGTTGGAATTATTTTAATGAGTATAGGCTTCTGTATGTTTTTAGGAATAAAAGATCCCTTTGAAAATTATATTAAAGACTTATTACTTAATAATACTAATCCAACAGATCATGAAGTGGTAATAAACAAATTAAATTATGTAAGAAAAATAGGAAGACTAGTAGTTAGTAGCTTAATTACGTTGATACTTTTAAAAGATTCTCTTTTCTATGTAATGGTATTCTTATTAGGACTTTCTTGTTTTAGCTTAGTAATTGTTTATGAAATATATAAAATATTAAAGAAAAAGAAATATAGCAAATTAAACTAAAAACACACACAAGTCAATGTTTGTGTGTGTTTTTAGTTTAAAATAGTTGTATATGCTCAGTATATCTTGAAATATAGATGTTTTTTGTTTTATTATTTTTTCTAATTTTTATGCACAAAATAAAATAAATTTGTGCATAAAAATTAGTTATTGACTATAAAGTTATATATTATTGATTTATGTTGTAAAAAAACGTAAAAAATATAAAAAGTGCGAAAAAAAGCAACAAAAGTTATTTACGTAAAATTAATTAAATGATAAAATTATAAGCAAGGGAAGTGATATTGTGACTAATGCAAAAAAAATTATTGAAATTGCATATAATAATAATGGGTATGTTACAACTAAACAAATTAAAAATGCTAATATTAGTACTGTTGAGCTAACTAGATTAGTAAAACAAAACAAAATTGAAAGAATTAGTAGGGGTTATTATGCTTTAGTTAATACATTTTGTGATGACTATTATAAATATCAATTAAAATCTAAGAATTGTGTTTTCTCACACGCGACAGCACTTTATTTATATGATTTATCAGATAGGACACCACTTTATTTTGATATGACAGTACCTTATGGTTATAATGGCTCTTTAAGACAAGATAAAAATGTAGTTCTACATTATGTAAAAAGAGAATTTTTAAATCTTGGATTAACAACTATAGACTCACCTTTTGGTATGAAAATTAAAACTTATGATATAGAAAGAACTATTTGTGATATCATTAAGGCAAGAAAACATATGGATAAAGAAATTTTTACTAAAGCATTGCAACGATATTCAAAAATGAAAGGTAAAGATTTACTTAAATTAATGGAATATGCAAAAAAATTGAATATTGAAAAGAAAGTTATTGAATATATGGAGGTGTTATTATAATTAATTCAGATAAATTAAAAAGTTTAGTTTTTAAAAAAGCCCAAGGTAATAGTGATCTTTCTCAAAAATATTTTCAATTATTTTATTTTGAAAGAATTTTAGAGAGAATATCTAGAAGTAGATATAAAGGTCAGATTATTTTAAAGGGTGGTCTTTTATTAACATCAATAATAGGAGATGAAGATAGAACAACTAAAGATATGGATGCTACCCTAAAAGGTATATCTTTAACAAAAGATAATGTAGAAAAAATATTTAATGAAATCCTTAATATCAATATTAACGATGGCGTGTCTTTTAAAATTATTTCTATAAAAGATATTAGATTAGAAGATGAATATGGTGGATTTAGATTAAATATATTATCAAAATTAGACTATAATAAGACTTATATTACAGTAGAATTAACAACAGGAGATATTATTACTCCAAGAGAAATGAAATATAATTATAATTCTATTTTTGAAGATAAAAAAATACCAATATTGACTTACACTATTGAGACTATTTTAGCAGAGAAGTTTCAAACTGTTATTGCTAGAGGTATTTTTAATACACGGTTGAAAGATTTTTATGATATATATATTCTTGCTAAAACAAAAATTAGTGATATTGATAAAAAAACATTAGTAATTGCAATAGAAAATACTTTTAAAAGAAGAGAGACAAAATTAGATATAAATTATTTTAATGCAGTTATTAATAGTTTAACTGAAAATGATAATCTTAAAGATTTATGGAGTGAATATCAAAATAAAAATAAATATGCTAAAGATATAAGTTTTGAAGATATAATAGATTCTGTTAAAATAATAGTTAATATATTAGAAGAAACATTAGTTACTGCTTAAATGGTTTTGATAAAATTAGAAAGGATTTTGAACTATGAAAAAAGTTAGGAATGCTGTAAGAGTGTTTGTAGTTGCTGGTAATAAAGTTTTATGTATACGATATAAAGAAGAAAACATAGGGTATATTGATATTCCAGGAGGAAAAATAGAAGAAGGAGAAACAGGTGTAGAAGCAGCCATTAGGGAAGTTAAAGAAGAAACTGGAATAGAAGTTAATAATTTAGAAGAAGCGGGTAATGCTGTTATTGAGTATCCAGATAGAATTTATAATATGAATGTATTTGTTGCAAGTAATTATAAAGGAAATGTTAGAAATAATAAAGAAAATGATGCTTTCTTTATTGATATTGAAGATTTATTAAAAGAAAAGAAGAGATATGCTATTACATACTTGTTAGATACTGAGTTTGAAGATTATTTTAATAATAGAAAAGTTAATGTTAAATTTAATGTTGATAGTAATCATAAAGTTATTAATTATGATAAGATATGAAATTTAATCAGCTTAAATAATAAATAATATTTTAAAACATAAACTTACTACTGGAAAGGTAGTGAGTTTTTTATGTTTACAAGAGGAATAGATAAGAGAATGAAAATTATTCTTTTAATATTTAGTAGTATTTTATTAGTAATAGTCTTAAGAGTGTTTTATGTTCAAGTAGTAGATTATAAAAAACTATCAACTCTTGCTAGTGACCTTTGGAGTAGAAATTTACCTATTGAGGCATCGCGTGGTAGGATTCTTGATAGAAATGGAGTAGTTCTTGCTGATAATATAACAACAACCTCTTTAGTTTTAATACCTAATCAGATTAAGAATAAAAAAGAAGTAACAGAAAAACTTGCTGAGATTCTAGGAGTTAGTTTTGATGAGATGAAAGAACATGTTTATAAAGAAACATCAATAGAAAGAGTTCATCCCGAAGGAAGACGATTATCATATGAAGTAGCCGATAAAATAGAAGCATTAAATTTTGATGGAGTTTATTTAGTTAAAGAATCTAAAAGATATTATCCCTACGATACAATGTTATCTCATGTCTTAGGTTATGTAGGAATAGATAATCAAGGGCTATCTGGTATAGAGTTACAGTATGATGATTATCTAACTGGAGAAAATGGAGCAATTAAATATTTTAGTGATGCTAAAGGTAATAAACTAGAACTTACTGATTTATATATAGAACCCCAAGACGGTATGGATTTACAACTTACTATTGATATTAATATTCAAAAGTCTGTTGAAAGAGAACTTGATAATGTTGTCGATATGTTTAATCCCGATATGGCTCTTGCAGTAGTTATGAATCCTAATACAGGAGAAATACTAGCGATGAGTTCTAGACCAAACTTTGATCCTAATAATTACGAGAAATATAGTACTGAAGAACTATCACGAAATTTACCTATCTGGGCAACCTATGAACCAGGTTCTACCCAAAAGATAGTAACAACAGCCGCGGCAGTAGAAGAAAAAGTTGTAGATCTATTTAAAGATGAATTTACCGATACTGGTTCAGTTCAAGTAGATACTGCTAGAATTAAATGCTGGAAAGCAGGAGGACATGGGACACAAACATTTTTGCAGGTACTTCAGAATAGCTGTAATCTTGGAGTAACTACAGGAACACATTTGAGTTCAAGGAATTGCTTAAAAATAATATAGTTTACAGTACTATAATAGATGTCTGTTCTACCTTTAATTTATCTTATAATGGTGTAGTTTATACAAGTAATGAAGATATAGATGCTTTACCAAAAGGATATACTTTAATATCTAATCTATGTTCTAATACTAAAAATGGAACAAAAAAAGTAGAAGGAGTTGATACAAGTAATTATGAAAGAACTATATATAATAAAAAAGAAATAGCTGTAACTTTATTTAATTCACTTGATAATCTAATAATGAATTCTAATAATAATATAATTAGAAATTATTTAATAAAAAACGTAGCATATAGATTACATAGAAAAATTATGGAAGTTAGAGTTAATCAAGAAAGTTTATCTGTAAACTTACATAGAAGTATTAAACAATTTGATTATCAAAATCGATTATCTATAATAAAGAGTTATGAAACAAACCCTTTATGCTATTATATATTGGTTAATTGTGTTGAAGATATAAAATACATTATGGAACTAATAAACAAATTATGTATATATTTAAAAAATGATTTACAAGAAGAATTACTTAATAAATTAGTACAAAATATTTCTGCATTTGATAAAAGCATAATTTGCCAAAAGAATAGTAAGGGAATTGTATTTAAAATAAAAAGAAAAAGATATAAAGATTCAAGAAATTTTGCTATCATTAAAAAATCACAAAGAGGCGTGTATATAAGAATATTAGACATTGAAGATAAATATAACATTTTTACTAATATTGATGCTAATGTTGGTAATTATAAATCGTTATGTAAAGGCTATAATGTTAGCAAAGAAGATGATATTGAAATAATCATGCCTTATATAATAAAAAGTTTTAAATTATTAGAATATAAACCATTTGGAATACAAAGTGAATTACAAAAATAAAAGCAAATCAAACTTAATTGATTTGCTTTTTATAGTTTAGCATTGTTTTGATAACAATTCCTCTAAAGAAATATTATGAAATTTGGCGATGTTTATAGCCATAGAAGTAGGTACTTTATATTTACCAAGTTCATAATCGGAATATGTTTTTTGAGTTATCTTTAAATAAGTACTTATTTCCTTTTGAGTGATATTACGTTCTTTTCTAAATGCAGTTATTTTCTTGTTAATATTATCAATACTAACATCTTTATTAGCTTTTCCTCTAATATTTGAGAGATTAGCTAAATAATCTACACTTACATCAAAAAATAAAGAAAGTTTAATTATGATTATTAAAGGAAATTCGTTAATACCACATTCCCATTTAGAGTAAGCACTTCTTTTAACATTTAAAATATTAGATAATTCTCGTTGTGTTAAATCATTATCATATCTTAAGTCAGTAATTCTTGTCAGTTTTATCATTATTACCACCTATAACAATTTTACAAAATAAAGAAATTACTACTTGACTTTTGCGACGTATTCCACTACTATGACATTGTACAGCAATTACTTAATTTTATTCTTGACTGATTAAGAAAGGATAGGGTATGAACGATATTAATGTAACATCTGATAAATTTATTTTATTAGAAAATAAGAAAGAACTTGAGGAGACTTTTTTGAATGTTATTAGCAATGGTAAATATATTTATAAAGATTTACTAAAAGAATATTTTACTAATTTTAATTATGATGAAAATTTTAAGATAAGATATAAAAGAGCAAAGGTAACTGAACTTAAACTTTCATCAATAAAATTAATTATTTCCTATTTTAATGATTTATTTTTTGAAATTGATAAATTATTTCCTCGTGATATTACTTTTCCATATAGACTAGTTAAGTATGGTATTTTAGATGATTCTTCGTTAAATATAAAAAGTACAATTAAAAAGATTATCTATATGGGATATGAACAGGAAGAAATAAAAGATAATCTAATATATTTATTTTATGAAGGCTTATCTCGTACTAAAAATTATTGTTTGTTAAAATACAATGGTTTTTGTAATAAAAGTTCATACTTTTTAAGGAGAATGCCTTCTAGTAAAAAAGATAAATTAGTGGAATTACTTTCTAAAGATTTAACTGATAAGAACTTAATATATATTTATCATCTAAATGACTTATCTCAAAAGCAAGTAGATACTGATGAAGAAGAAAATATAATTAGCTTATTAAAGAATTTAAAACTTAAAGTTAATAATATTAAAATAGAGCTACAAAAAATATCTAAATATAACTATGAATTAACACAAGAAATATATAATTATATTATTAATAGTAGTTATAGAGATATTAAATTAGAAAATATATCTTTAAATTATGAGAATCAAGATAAAATGAATAATAATTTAATATCACTAGATATAGAAATTGATAATAATATTTTTCATATAGTTTTAAAACATATATATAATGAGTTGTTTTTCTATATTTATTATAATAATACAACAGTTGCAAAAGATCCGTGTTATAGACCAATAGACTTTGATAGGGTAGTAATATTAACAATAAATAAAAATAAGTTATGGGTTAATGAAGAAAAGGAAAACTAGCATGATTTAATGTATGAAATAAAATGCTAAATAGTAAAATTAAGAGAAACCTTATAGAAATTAGATAACTATAAGATTTCTCTAGAAAGTTTTTTATAAGAATTAGTTTAATACTTCTAAAAAAGTATTATTCTGTTTAAAAAAAATATCGTTTTAACAATATAATAGTTTGTTTACATAAAAAACATATTATGCTATTATATAGCCAGGGAGATGGTAAAGTGAATAAAAATGAAGTATTAGATTATCTTGTAAAAGAAACAGGTGTAAATAGAAATGATACTGAAAAAGTATATACTGCAATATTTGATTTGATAAAAAATCAATTAGCAAAGGGCGAAAATATAAATATATTTGGTCTAGGTACTTTCAGAATAGGAGATAGGAAAGCACGAAAAGGAATAAAGCCATCTACTGGAGAAATAATTGAAATCGCACCAAGAAGAGTTGTACCCTTTAAACCTAGTCCTTCACTAAAAAAACTAGTAAATGATAAAACATCAGAAAAATAAAATCTGATGTTTTTTTGTCGAAAAATCCTTGACAATATATATATATATATATACTTATTGGTAGAAGGAGTGAGAGAAGTATGAAGGCAAACATGGGATGTTATAATCATCCAAGTAGAACGGTTGTTGCTAACTGTCCTAAATGTGGTAAATTTATGTGTAAAGAATGTGCCGAAAAATATGAAAGCAAATTATGCGATTCTTGTGAAAAAGAAAGATTAGAACAAGTAAAGAAAAATAGAGAGGCAAAAGTAGAAAATCTACATAAGCAAGCTAAAAATGTGAAGAAAGATACAATAAAAGATTTAGTAGTTGCTGCTGTTTTATCAATTGTATGTGCAGTGATAGGATTTTCTATTGGAAATAGTGATGGAAATGGGTTGTCAATGGCATGGATGTTTGCAGGTTTTCCATGGGGTTGGAAGTTAATCAATCAAGTCATGACTGGAAATTTAATGGGATGGTTAATTGTTTTAACTGAAAAGTTTTGGATAGTTGCATATATTATAAAATTTGCTTTGGCATTATTCATTGGCATGTTTACATGGCCAATAATCATAGGCTATAAAATATATTTAGTTGTTAAAGCTAACAATTTAGAAAAAGATTTTAAAAATATGTAAAGAGGGCTATTCAATATAGCTCTTTTTTAGGAGGTTGTTATGAGTTGGTTAGAATATTTAGGATTAGCATATTTACTTGATGATGATAATGCTTTAGATTTTTCAGGAGTAGGTACAGGAATGCTATTTTTATTTGGTATTGGCTCTTGGCTACTTGTTGCTATTTTTCAAGGGGATTTAGTAGATCAAGGTGCAACTGTATTTAATCTTTTAGCAACAGCTCTTTTGCTTGTGCTAACACTTATAAAATATATAAGAATGTTAAAGTCATCAGTAAAAAATAATGTTATGAAAAGTGTATTTTATATTTTTTCTCTTGTTGTTATTATTGGATCTTTTGTATATGGGTTATATGTTCCATACCATGCATTATTATTTAACTATGAATATAAAGGTGTTTTTTCTGCTATTGCATCTACTTTTTATCCTTTAATTATATTAAATATTTTGTACCCATTTTTTTGCAAAGATTCAAAAGTTAGAGAGAAGATACAAGAAGGTTTTGAAACAATAGGTCTTGTAGTGATAAGTTTAATAGCTTTATTCTTTATAGGACAATTTGCTACTTTGATAGTTTCTTTTACTAATAATGAATCTCTTTATCAAAAAGTAATAACATATCATAATTTATCAATTACTGAAACAAGGAATGATTGGAAATATGCTTCTGTAGAAGATTGTATTAATCAATTATTACCGATAGATACAAAGAATTTTCTAGAAAACTATCAAAACACTAATACTAATATGCTAAATTATAAAGAACAAGGAGACATGGAAAGTTATCAAAGACATACTTTGATATATATTCATCAAAACTATCCAAATGGTGAGTTAAATACAAACGGTATTTCTTTTTCACAAATGAAATGGGAATCGCCTTATATCGTAAACTATGTAATTATAGATAAGGAATATAATAAAAAATACTATGTAAAGTTCAATTATGAAAACTATTCTATAATTGATTATATAGATAGTAATGAATATTCTAAAATAGAAAGCTATACTTTGCAGTTTTAGAGCTATCGAACAGGTAGCTTTTTTCTTTGCTTGAAACCCCTTGACAATATATATATATATATACTTATTGATAGAAGGAGTGAGAGTGTGAAGAAGTTATT
>CAMMTE010000014.1:0-16380 GCA_946499755.1 uncultured Mycoplasmatota bacterium | reverse complement strand
TTATTCTTTCTCATCTAATTAACCTCCATGTCTAAAACAAAACTATACCCTATCATTATAGACTATATTTTTACTCTTTTCAACTCCTCAAATATAGTTTCTTTTGTCAAGTTTACGTTTAATCAATTTATATTACTTTCTTTTGTCGAATAATTTGTTATAATGTAAATAGTAAAAAATATAATATTTGATATACTAATAATAAAATAAGGCTAGGAGAGTAATTATGGAAGTAAAAAAACGTAATAGACATTTAGGTGTAATGATATTAGTTGGATTTTTATTGATTGTTATAGGAATTATTTCTTATATCGTTATAAATTATAATAGTGATCAAGCTGAAGTTAAGAAAAGAATGGATGCTGTTGTTAATACTTATAGCACATTTAAAACTGATGTAGAAAAGTTTAATACTATTAGAGATAATATTTATACTGAGGTAATGCAAGATATGTATTATGAGACTTTAAAAAATAATGATGCTAGATATAAAGAGTTATTCAATAGTTATGAAGAGGCTTTAAAAACAATAGATAAAGATTATAATAAAATTGAAGATAAGTGTGTAAATGTTTTACATCCTAAAGCTGATGTTAATAATAAATGTGAAGCGATGATTGAGGGATATGAAGAAGTAGTAAATACTTATATTAGTGATGTAGAAAGTTATAATAAAAACATTAAGGCTTATAATAATTATTTAAAAGAGAATAATAGTACTGATAAAGCTTTAGAAGAGATTAAATTAGATAGAGATTATTTAGATGTTAATGGAGATAGAGAATATCTTGGTAAAGTAGATGTTAAAGAAGAAATAAAGTCTAATGAAAATAATGATGATGGAGTGACTCCAGATGAATAAGAATGACTTAGATAAGACAATTGTCATGCCTAGTATAGAATATGAGTTAAAAAAAGAAAGAAGAAAAGAGAAAAAGATAATTACAAAGATAATAATCGCTTTGTTTATAATAGGTAGTTCCTTTTCTTTATTTCTTTTTTATGGACCAATAGATGGGTTTAGAAATTTTTGGATAACTTCAGCGATGACTTCTATGTCTCATCAATACCTTGCTACTTGGTTTTATAATGATGATGTTATTAATGAAGTACTTGCCAATAATCATATTATTGAAGTAGATGAAAATACTAATCCGGATTTAATTAATTTTAAAGATTATGATAATAATGCTAAGATATATAAAAATGAATATGAAAAACAAATTTTAACAAAAGATCCAGGAAATGATTTATATAAAGTTATTGAAGTTAGTGGTAGTGGTTATCAAGGTTATTTAGTAGCGATATATGACCCGTCCCGTGTTTCTATTGCAACAACGGCTTATCTTGGTAAAAGAGGAGAAGCGATTACTACAGTTGCTAAAAGAGAAAAGGCTATAATTGCTATTAATGCTGGTGGCTTTTATGACCCTGATTGGAATAGTAATGGGGCTCTACCTCATGGTACAGTTATTAAAGATGGAAAAATTGTAAGTGATTTTGATGATGCTGCAATGGGTGGAGGCTTTGTTGGCTTTACTAAAGATAATAAACTAGTACTTGGTAAAATGACTAAGGAAGAAGCACTTGCTATGGGAATTAGAGATGCTATTGAATTTGGACCTTTCTTAATCGTAAATGGTAAGAGTAGTTTTGTTAAAGGTAATGGTGGTTGGGGTATTGCACCTCGTACTGCTATTGGCCAAAGAGAAGATGGTATTGTCTTATTCTTAGTAATTAATGGTCGTCTTGCCACATCAATTGGTGCTGATATGGGAGACTTAACAGAGATAATGGAAAACTATGGTGCTGTTAATGCTGCTAATATGGATGGAGGTAGCTCTAGTGCTTTAGTTATCAATAATGAGATTATCAATACACCAGTAGCAGGTGGTAAAGATGGTCTTAGAGATATACCAACATTTTGGATAGTTAAGTAAATTAACTATTCTTTATGCAGGAATGGCGGAATAGGTAGACGCACTACTTTGAGGGGGTAGTGATTAGTTAATCGTGCGAGTTCGAGTCTCGTTTCCTGCACCATTTTAGAAATTTACTGGGACTTTTAAGTTTTATTATATTTTGATATTAGTGGAGAGAGCAATAAGTTGCCGAAAAGTGTTCGAATGGATGAAAAATAAATTTGACAAAAAAGCTTTTTTTTGCTATGATTTACTCGTGAGCACTGGAGTGGACTAAGGTCTTCCAGTCTTTTTTGTATATTTTTTAATATTTTGAATATATTATTAATGTGGGAATATAATTTCCCCTAAGTGAGCACACAAAAGATTTTTCTTTTGTGTCTTTTCTGCTATAATGTTTTATAGGTGATGTGTAATGGCAGAAAAAACATTTTTAACTATTGATGAGCTAATAACCAATATTAAATTAAAAAAAATTAATATAAAAAATGAAGATAATGTTAGAAATATTTTAGAAACTAATAATTATTATTTTATTATGGGGTATAAATTTGCCTTTAAAAATATTGATGGTACTTATAAAGAAAATACTTCTTTTGAAGATATTTATTCATTATACTTGTTTGATAAAATGTTGAAATTAGTTATTTTAGATCCTATTCTTGAAATAGAGCAAAAACTTAAAACTATATATATAAATAATTATAGTTTTAGATATGGATTTAAAGTAAATGATATATTAGATAAAAATAATTATGATTTATCAAATAATTATTTAGATAATACATTATCAAATTTAAATAAACAGTTAAATGATTTTGGTAATAAAAATAAAGCAGTAATGTTTTATAGAAATAATCACTCATTTATTCCTCTGTGGGTATATATGAAAATATTATCATTTGGTATGATTCGTGATATGTTTTATGTATCAAAATCTAACGATAAAGATTATATGAAAAACAAATTAACTAGTGAGAACATCAATAGTAGTGAAACTGCTAATATGTTAAGATTACTTGTTAGAGTGAGAAATATTTGTTGCCATGATGATATATTATTATCATTTGTAGATGATAAATTAGGCATAAAAACTACAAAATATCATAAAGAATTTAACTTAAAGAAAGATAGAAATACCAACATTATTCAAGGAAAAAAAGATTTGCTTGCTATTTTAATCTCTATAAAGTTTTTTTCTACTCGCAAGAAGTTTAATGCTTTAATAGATAATTTATCAAAATTAATAAATGAGTATGACAAAAAAATTGGTTCATTAAATAGAAAGCAATTATTGTCAATAATGCATTTGCCAGAAGATTTTGAAATATTAAAAAAATTATAATCAAAATATAAATTCATAGTAAAATAAATGTATAATTGATATATTTATTTGCTATATTTTTAACTAAAGGAAATGGTAAAAATACAATATATGTTTTAAAATGAATGATTAAATGTGAAAGTTAATCAATTTATTATTTTACCAACTATGGTATAGTATAAATGTTAATGGCGATGTGTGTCTTCGGATCCCATCTATGCAAGTTAGATGCGTCTAGTTTGCTTTTTATTTTTAGTTTTTATGACAAAAGTGGTCGAAAAGTGGTCGAAAGGTTGCTGAAAAGAATTGATAATTTTAAATATAAAGAAAAAAGCATAAGAGATACTATACTTTTTATGTAATAATTTGTAATTATTTATTTTAAAGCTTCATTTCATAAAAATGATTATGGTAATGCCTAATAGTATATTTTATTTTTTTCTTGGCTTTAAAACTTTAGCAGTGCCTTTATTTGTAGTTGCTAAATTTTCTTGTTTTTTTAAACCTAATGTTTGATAAAAGATTTCTTTCATTTTATCAGGACTATCTACTATTTCATTTTCTTTGTAATAAGTTATTAGTTTACTGATAGCATCTTCTATTGTATTAAATTCTTCATATTCAAATTTTGATGCTCTATCGATAACATAAAATTTAAAGATGTCATCTGTTTCTTCTAAACAGATATCACCCAATCCAAAATTAATACTTGGTCCTAAATATGGTAAATATTGTATAGTTAATTCTTTTTTTAATCATTTATAAATAATATCATTATTTTCATTTGTAAAATATTTTCTTTTAGAGTTGTTATTACCAATAGTATTATTAAAAGATTCATTTATTATTTTTTCCATAAAAGCTTTCATTCCTTTCTTCTTTGATATTATATTATAACAGAGATTTCATATTTGTAAACTTTTTATTTTCTGTACTTTTCCGGATAAATTTATGGTTATTTCCAGTTATTTTAATCAAATTATAAAAGATATAATTGTTAATTTTTTCCAATTGATTAAAACTACTTTTCACGAATAAATGTTCGTGATAAAATAATTATGGTGAGTTAGATGGAAAAGGTATATAGTTGTATTGATTTAAAGAGTTTTTATGCATCAGTAGAATGTGTAGAAAGAGGACTTAATCCCTTAAAAACTAATCTTGTTGTCGCTGATAAATCTAGGACAGAAAAGACAATCTGTTTAGCGGTAAGCCCAGCGTTGAAGCAGTATGGTATTCCTGGAAGAGCGAGACTTTTTGAAGTGTTAAGTAAGGTTAAAGAGATTAATAAAATGAGAAGAAAAGCTAATGGCTATAAAAAGTTTAGTGGTAAAGCTGTTAATGATGATATCTTAAAGAAAGATAAGACTAAAGAACTTGATTTAATTATCGCTCCTCCTAGAATGGCTCATTATATTGACTATTCAGCTAAAATATATAATATCTATTTAAAGTACATTGCCAAAGAAGATATATTTGTTTATTCCATTGATGAAGTCTTTATGGATGTAACTAATTACTTAAAGTACTATAAACTATCTCCTAAAGACTTAATTGCAAAAATAATTAAAGATGTTTATGATACAACAGGTATTACAGCGACAGGGGGAATTGGTACTAACTTATTTCTTGCTAAAGTTGCTATGGATGTAGTAGCAAAACACATTATACCTAATAAGCTTGGAGTAAGAATTGCCGAACTTAATGAAATGTCTTATAGAAAAATGTTATGGAGTCATGTGCCTATTACAGATATTTGGCGAGTAGGTAAGGGTATTTCTAAAAAATTGGAGAAGTATGGTATGTATACAATGGGTGATGTGGCAAGATGTTCTATTAATAATGAAGATTTGTTATATAAATTATTTGGGGTTAATGCTGAGCTTTTAATAGACCATGCTTGGGGTTATGAGCCTTGTACAATAGAATCTATTAAAAACTATAAACCACTTGCCAAAAGTATAAGTTCTGGTCAAGTTTTACAAAGTCCATATTCTTATGATAAAGCTAAGTTAATAGTAAGAGAAATGGCAGAGCTTTTAGCTTTAGACCTTGTCTCTAAAAAACTAATATCAGAACAGTTAGTGTTAACTATTGGCTATGATATGGAAAATGTTACTGATGATTATAATGGAGAAATTACAATAGACCATTATGGACGGGCTATACCCAAACATGCTCATGGAACTATTAACTTAGATTATAAAACATCATCATCTAAAATAATTACAGAAGCGATGATTAAGTTATATGATGAGATAATAAATCCTAAACTATCTGTTAGAAGAGTTACTATGGCTGCTACAAAACTTGCAAGTGAAGAGGAAGAAAAAGGTAAAGTTAGATGTAGACAGTTAGATTTATTTTCTAGTCTAGATGATGAAAATAATAAGTTAGATTATGATAGAGAAGCTTTAAAGGAAGAAAATAATCTTCAAAATGCTATGTTAAAGATAAAAGAGAAGTATGGGAAAAATGCTATTTTGAAAGGTATGGATTTAGAAGATGGGGCAACAACAATGGATAGAAATAGGCAGATAGGAGGACATCATGAATAAGTATGATGATATTATAAATATGCCTCATCACGTATCTAAAATAAGGAAGCCCATGTCTTTACAAAATAGGTCAGCTCAGTTCGCTCCTTTTTCGGCTTTAACAGGGTATGATGAAAAGATTAAAGAAATTGCAAGAGAAACCTCTAGAAAAATAGAACTAGATGAGGGGATAAAATTAATGCTAAACGAGAAGTTGTGTCTTATAAAAAATGATATTAAACTAAGGCCTAAAGTAACAATTACTTACTTTGTTAGAGATAATAAGAAAAGAGGAGGACATTATAAGACTATAACAGGTAATGTTAAGGTAGTTGATGAAGTGTATAAAAGAATAATTTTAATAGATAATACTATAATATCTTTTGATAATATAATAGATATTAAGCTTTAATTATGTTTGACAAACGTATGGTAAAGTGTTAATATAAAGCCCATTAAGAAACAATATAGATAGTTAGAGAGGAAGATAATTAATATGGAAGTTTTAGTTGTATGGTGGTTGGGAACTGTAATAGCAAGTATTGGTATGGAAATATCACATGAACTAAGAGTCTTTAAAGATATTGCCGATGCAGGATATAAATGTGATTTAAAGAGAGTAAATGAATTATCTGAACATTTTAGTCCTGATTCTTCAAAGAAAACTCTTATTTCACTGTTAGTTATAGGATATAATATTTTCTATGTATTTGATAAAGCAAATAAGTATAATAATACTAGACCAATGTTGTTAAGCCAATTAGATGTAGCAGGTGTTTTAGAAGAAATGACTGATGAAGAGAAAAAAGAATATTTAAAAAAGCCTACTGGTCTTAATGCTATCAAAATTCAAATTAAATCAGAGAGAAATTTAACAGGTGTTCAGACTCTTGAGATAAAAAAGAAGAATGATAAAGGAAAAATTATTTATAGATTCAATGATACTTATGATGATGTTACTGTATTAAAGGCGACAGGTACATTAGCTAGATTAACTGAAGAAGAGCAGAAAAAGAGAATAATGGATTCTTGGAAGAATTTTGTAAAAAGCGGTGTAGAACAATATGGTGGTGAAGAAGAATTTGTAAAAGCTTTAAAGAGTAACAGTAATTTACATATAGAGAAAAAAGAAGAGAACAAGCTTTCATCTTTACCGGAATTAGATATTAGTGAGCAGAAGCAAGCTTTAGAGGAATTTAAAGAAGAACTATTAAATGGACAAGAAGTAACTGAAGCTTCTTATGAAGAAGAAGGACCAACTTTAATAAAAAGAAAAAAGAATAATTAGATTTTTTTGAACTATAAGCTTCATCATTTATGGTGAAGTTTTTATTATATTTTTTTAAGATATGCATATACTATTATTGTATACTAGTTGACATTTTCATAAAAAAATAGTATATTTATATCACAGATGAGATTACTCACTGTGGAAATGTTTTTCGCTTCTGGATGGTGCGATTAATAAATGATTCCAGTCGACAATGTTTTTCGCTTCCAGGTGGTGCGACTAATAAATGATCCTGGTTGAAAATGTTAAAAAACTTCATCATTTTTGGTGAAGTTTTTGTTTTATATATAAAAAAACAAATTTATATATTGACGAACATAAGTATAATTTAGTATATTTAAATTACATATCATATTTGTTGTTTGGGGGTGTTTGTAAAATGAAAGTTAAAACAGGATATTTATATCATATTAAAGATGAATACTTTGATGTTGTTAATGATGAAAATTTGATGCAAAATCATGAAAGAGGAAAGAAACGACCAACATATTTTACAATTAAAGATAAAGATATACTATGGTTTATTCCTATAAGTTCTAAAGTGAAAAAGTATCAAAAAATAATTGATAAGAAAATAAAAAAATATGGTTTTTGTAATACGATAATAATTAGAAAAATTGCTGGTAGAGATTCTGCTATTTTATTGCAAAATGCTTTTCCTACTATAGAAAAATATATTGACCATGTACATACTGTTGATGGAGTACCTTTAAAGGTTCCTACTGATTTACAGGCAGAAATCAAAATTATGTTTAAAAATATGTTAGGTTTGAAAAAGAGAGGAACTAATTTATTCTTTGCTGATATAGATAGTTTAGTTGAAAAGATGTTAAAAGAAAGTAAATAGATATTATAAGTTTTATATTATTAATAATTTTGGTTAGTATTTTATTAGTTAAGATATTATAGAGAGGAGATATTTTATGTTTGATTTTGAATATAAAGTTTATGATGAAGTACTTGAAGCAATGAAAAATAAAACTAAAAATATAGAAGTAAGATTATATAATGAAAAATCTAGTAAAATTAGAATAGGCGATATAATAAAATTTAAGTCAGTGAATAATGATAATAAATATGTATTAGTAAAAGTAAAAAACTTAATAATGTATGAGAATGTTAATGATTTTTTAGAAAAGTTTGATTTAAAAATGGCTATAAAAGTACATAATAAAGAAAATGCTCTTAATACTTTATATAATATATTTGGAAAAGAAGAAGTTGATACTCATAAATTAATAGGTATTTGTTTTGAGTTGCTTAGTGATGAATAAAAGATGATTATATTACAAAAGAAAAATAAAAAATGAATGAAAAAAGATACATTAAGTATAAATTTTAAATGTATCTTTTGTTTTTATTAAAAATATAAAAATTTAAATCTTAAGTCTTTATAAACTTCTGATGCTCTAGGTAGATTTAATAGATTTGCAAATATTAAATTATAAAGTTCATCGAATAAGAAGATACCACAGATTGTATAACTGAATATTAGAAATATTTTTCTAGGCAATTTTCTTGCTAGATAGAAACAGAATGGTACGATTATATACATTAATAGTAAAGCAGAGATTCCAAAGACTAAAACACTTCTTATGCAGACATAACCATTAATACTACCAAAACTTAATATTTCTTTACTATAGTCCCAACACTTTATCTGCATAATATGTTCCATAAAGAATCCTCCAATATATTCAAGTATTCCAGTAGAGATTATACTTACTATAAATACAAATAAAGGATTTTTTCTTTTCTTATAAGTTAAAACATATATTAAAATGGCACCCATAGCATAAATATTTATCCAAGGTAAGAAATTACCTCCACGCCAATATACTTCTTTCATACCACTATTAAAATAATAAAATACTACTTCATAGAGCCATCCAAACATCCCTGATATTACTATTATTAAACAAAATATTCCTAACATAGTTTTTTTATCAAAATTATGATCCTTATTTAAATAATCTTTATACTTCTTCATGACTCTTAACTCCTTTAATAATATTCTATCAAAAAAAGTTATATATTTAAATTGCTTTAAGTTAAATTTGACTTTTTAAGACAAAATGTTATAATAAAGAACAATTATTGAAGGGGATGTTTATAATGAAATTTAATGAAAAGCAAGAACAAGCAGTTAATGAATTTATAATGAAGTATAATAGTGATGAAGAGTTTAGAAATGAAGTTCAAAAGTTATATAATAATGAAATAGGACGTTTATCTATTCTACAGATATATGCTTTAGAAGAACTTTTAAGATATGGTAATAAGGGAATGTTTAAGAGATTCCTTGAAAGTAAAGGTGAAAGTACTGAAGAAGAAGCAGTAGAGTTAGTTGATGGATTTAGAAAATTATTAGATGAAGATCCTAGTTTTAAACAATATAAAATGGAACAATTAAAGAAGTATCCTGATACATTATCAGACTTAGAGATGTTTGCTTTCACTTTAATTAGTAGAAGTCAAAGTGAAAAAGTAAAGATGCATAAAGAACTTACTGATGAATTAGAGTATGATCCTATTAACCCTATATTATTTTCTACTGATTATGAGATAAGAGAAACACTAGAAAATTTACTTATTGGTGAGTTTATTCATAAACTATTAGAATTACCTGCTATGAAACCTGCTAAAGTTAGACAGAAAGAAGAGGGTATGATAGCAAGTGTAGATAAAAAAGATATAATTGAACAGGTAAGATCTGTTGTTTGTACACCTAATTCTATGTGTCAATTTAAAAGTGTTATAGATAATAGATATGTAGAAGTAAAATTTGCTCTTTTAGCAGGTAAAGGAGCTTCAGCTTTTGATCAATATATAAAATTTAATACCAATATAAGTATAAATGAGGTTTTTGAAATAGAAAAAGATGATACGGCAGACAAGATGTATGAGTTTATAAAAAATATGGTTAATAAGAGAAAAGGTCCAAGACAATAGTAAAAATAATAGAGACTCGAGTTTTAATAGCTCGAGTTTTAACTTTTATATACCTATTACATAAACTATTATGGGAGTTGAGTTTATGTATAAATTACCTATATTGCCTTATTTGTTTCAAGATTTAGAGCCCTATATTGATACTCATACAATGGGGCTTCATTATCATAAACATGAACAGAATTATTTAAATAAATTAAATGAATTGTTGGTAAAAAATAATTTTGATTTTCGTTATGGTATAAATGAGTTGTTTTATCATATTGATGAATTTAATGAAAGTGATAGAGTAGATATTCTATATAATTTAGGTGGTGTCTTAAATCATAATTTATACTTTAAGAGTATGAGTCCTAACAGAGTTTTACCAAGTGGTAAGTTAAAAGAAGATATAGATAAAAAGTATGGAAGTATAGATAAGTTCTTTTTAGAATTTAAGGATAAAGCTCTTGAGTTAAAAGGATCTGGTTATACCTTTTTAGTCGTAACTGATGATGGTTCTCTAGACGTTATAAATCTATCTAATCAAGAACTACCACAGTCTTTTGGTTTTATTCCACTATTTAATATGGATATGTGGGAACATGCTTATTATTTAAACTATAAGAATGAAAAAGGTAACTACATAGATAACTTTTTGATGATAGCAGATTTTACTAATGCTAATAATTTATATAATAGTTTGATGAAATGATAGTACTATTTACTTTATGTTATTTATATGATATAATATGTAGCTAAGAAAGAGGGAAAGCTATGGGAACAATAGATATATTTGCTAAATGGAATTTAGAAAAGAATGAGTGGATACAAAGTGATAATTTAAAAGATATTGGTAGAAGTTTTGCAATTGCTAGTTATAAAAAAATAATTAATGATAATGGTAAAATTAACTATATTATAATAGACCAAGGCTCTAGAGTAGAAGATCATTCTAAAGATTTTTCTACAATTAAAGAAACAGAAGTTAGAATAGATAATGTTATTAGTCATTATGAAAGATGTAATGGTAACTATGATATTAAATTATTCTTGATGGATGCAGATGCCCCAATTGTTGAAGATGCTAAATTGTTTGCGAATTATGTTGAGTCTTTGGTAGCACTTCCTAATACTAATTCAGTTAATATAGTTGGGTTATCTAAATGTAGTGTTATGAACTTTTATGTTCCTAGATTCTTTAAAAATAGAGAAACTTTTAAAAAGACAAATGTTTATAATATAGCTTCCCCTTATGAAGGAACTAAGTTTGCTTCTCCTAAAATATTTTATCCAGAAATTAAAAGAGTTTTTAAAAGTGATATTGTTTGCAATATTTTAGTTAAAAATGTATATGAGAAAAAAAGTAGTAATTCTCATATGGATTATGATATCGCTATACCTGGAGGTATTCCTGATGAAAGAATACATCTTTATGATGAGAATTTTATTAAAAATGTATTTTGTACTGATAATGTGGAAGCGGTTAAAAGATTAAATAGTTTTAAAAATATACTAACAAGTATTGATAGTGAAGTTAGAAAAGAAGCGATTAAGACGTTAAACTTCCAGGCAATTGCTTTATGCCTTTTTGATAAGATGTTTTTTGATGGTAAATCAGATGGCATGGTTTATACTTCTTCCCAAAAAAAGTAGAAGATGTATTAGATATTAAAAGTTATAGTATTAAATATCATCATGATGTAAATAGTAATATAAGAGCCTTTAATGAAGTATTGGGAATAGTCGATGATACAATAGATGAATTTGATGATAAGATGAAAGTTATGACTAAGAGTGGTATTTAACCATTCTTATTTTTTTAGTAAATTTATTAATTTTGTTAATAATATTAGTGTAAACTAGGCTTCCTTTTATTTGAAGTAACTTCTTAAATAATATATACTAATATTATAGATGGAAAGGAAAGTGTTGTTATGCTTTTAGATATAGTTCTTTTATTAGTGGGTTTTGTTATTATTGTGAAATCATCAGATGTTTTAGTAGATGCTGCTTCATCGTTAGCTTTAAAGTTAAGAGTTCCTAAGATGTTAATTGCTCTTACAATTGTCTCTTTTGGAACTTGTGCTCCAGAAGTTGCTATTTCTTTTAGAAGTGTGGCAAGTGGTGATGGAGTAATGGCTTTTGCCAATGTTATAGGTAGCTCGATTGTAAATGTTTTCTTAATTATAGGACTTGCAAGTTTTATAAGACCTATTAAAGTAAGACATGCTACTGTTAAAAAAGAATTGCCTTTACTTTTTATTGTTACAACAGTCTTTTCTATTCTTATGTTAGATGCAGTTTTCAATCCTTTAACACCTAATACTTTTTCAAGACGTGATAGTTTAGTATTAATATTATTATTTTGCATGTTTGTACTTTATTTAATGGGAATGTTATTTAAAAGAAGTAAAAAAATGAAGATATAGAAAAAGGTAAATATTCTTCTCTTATTTCATGTGTACTTTTATTAATTACAATTCTTTTAATAATTTATAGTAGTGATTTAATTGTAAATTCGGCTAAAAATATTGCAAGTGCTTTAAATGTGAGTGAGAAAGCCATCACTATGACTGCTATTGTAATAGGAACAAGCTTACCTGAGATGATTATGACTGTAACTAGTGCTAGAAAAGGTGAGTTTGATATGGCTATTGGTAATATTATAGGTACTAATATCTTTAATATATGTATAGTTTTAGGATTACCTATTCTTATTTTTGGTAATATTGTTCTAGAAGGTTTTGGCTTTATTGATATCCTTGCAGTATTCTTATCATCATTCCTTTTATTTGTCTTTGCAAGAAGTGAAAGAGAAGTTAGTAAAAAAGAAGGAATTACAATGCTTTTAGTATTTGTACTTTATTATGTATATATGTTATTCTTTTAATAAGAAGTGTTAGTGAACAAGTAAGTGAACAAGTAAGTGAACAAGTAAGTGAACAAGTAAGTGGACAAGTAAGTGAACAAGTAAGTGGACAAGTAAGTGAACAAGTAAGTGAACAAGTAAGTGGACAACAAACTGAACAACAAAATATAATAAATACTATATATAATATGGAAAGTGATACAGAAAGTGATACACAAAGAGAAACATTTAATAAAGTATTAGAGTTTTGTAAGGAACCAAAAACTGCTAAAGAAATTAGAAATTATTTAGGTATTTCTTCAAAAAGATATATAACTGTAAAAGATAATAAAAAATAGGAAGTGTAATAATTATATGGGTACAAAGTATTTAAAAGTAATGTTTGATAATGTTAGTGGTGCTAATAATGATTTAAAATATAAAATAAATGAAGTTAATACTGCTAATAACTTTAATTCTAATGCTAGTAGTCCTAAAGATATGGGCGGTTTTAACTTTTCAACTGAAGATAAGATATTTAGATGGCTAGTTAGAGGTGATACTTTATATGATGTAATAATACCAGAAGATGCTATAGTTATTAATGTTCCAAGTGAGTCTGCTCCTAATGGTGTATTTAGAACTAATAAAATAATTTTAACTAATAAAAGAAAAGTGACTGATGAAATAGCAATGCATTACTATAAGATGTCTAAATTACCTGAAAAATCATATTATAAAGCTTTAGCAGGTATTATGTTAAGAGGATATAAAAATACTTGTTTACAGTTAATTAGAGATAGAGTTAATAAAAGTAATATAGATTTGGTATTAAAAGAAATTAATGACTTTGTAGGAACAGGTATTAGTAAAGAAAAAGATAATACTCATAAAGTATTTTATGAAGTTATGGATATTTTAAATAAAATTAAAGTGTCAAATGAGTGACAAATGCTTTAAATTATTCTTTAGTTTTGTTATACTGAAAGAGTAGAGATTTGATAGTGTAGAGAGGTAGTGTATTTATGGCAAAAAGAAAGAAGAAAAAAGAAACTAAAAAAGGTTTCGCTCATTCTACAGAATTATATGGAATATTACTTGTATTAGCATCAATACTTGGGATTGGTAGATATGGTCCTGTTGGCGGAATGATTGCATCTTTTGCAATATTTCTTGTAGGAGTGTTTTATAATGTTTTACTAGTAATACTTTTAGTACTTGGAGCATATTTAATCATAAATAGAACTTGGCCTAATTTATTTACTACAAAAATGCTTGGTATTTATTTATTAGTTATAGGTTTACTTGTTTTAATGCATGAAAATTATTTGTTACAAAATGATAGTAATGCTATTAAAGTGTTTAGTGAAACTGTAAATCAATTAATATCATCTTTTTCTAATGTTATGAAAGGTGCAAGACCTGATGCTATTGGTGGAGGTATTATAGGCTGTACTTTTGGAGTATTGTTTATGTTACTGTTCTCATATAAAGGTATGCAAATAATTTCTTGGACTTTAATTATTTTAGGATTTTGTTTGTTTACAGGCTTTTCTATTGTTGATTTTGTTAAAGATAAAGCTAGTAAAGCCAAAGAAAAATTTCCTAAAAGAGATAAATCTTCTAAAGAGGAAGAAGAGAATAAGAAACCTATTATTACAGGTAATGAAGAGCCTGTAATGGGAGAAATTAAAGATGAAGATAAACGTATTGTTATATCTAGTATTGATGAACTTACTAAAGCGAAAGTTAATGATGAAGATAATGTAGATAATAATGAGAAAGTTAAAGATGTACCTCAAGTAAAACATAATTATGTTTTGCCATCTATTAATCTATTAGATGCTCCTAAGAAGAAGAAAAATAATGTTAATCAAAGTTTAATTGAAAAGAATATAGAAATACTTGAGAAAGTATTAAAAGACTTTAATATTATTGGTAAAGTAGTAGAAGTACATATTGGTCCTACTGTTACCCAGTATGAACTAGAACTTCATTCTGGTACTAAAGTCAGTAAGCTTTTATCAATTCATAGGGAAATAGCTTTAGCGATTGCTACTAAAGATGTTAGAATCCAAGCACCTATTCCTGGTAAGAATACAGTAGGTATAGAAATTGCTAATAAAGAAACGGCTTCTGTATCATTTAGAGAAGTATTAGAAAAAGTTCCTAAGTCTCTTGACGGTTCTAAATTACTTTGTCCTTTAGGTAAAAATATAATGGGTAATGTTATTTGGTGTGAGATTAATAAAACACCCCATCTTTTAGTAGCAGGATCTACTGGTTCAGGTAAATCTGTTTGTATTAATGGTATTATCTGTTCTATTTTAATGAGAGCGAAACCTGATGAAGTTAAACTTGTTATGGTTGATCCTAAGAAAGTTGAACTTTCTGGTTATAATGGTGTTCCTCATTTACTTAGACCAGTTGTAACAGATCCTAAAGAAGCATCTGTTGCTCTTGCTAAGATAGTTTCTGAGATGGAAAGACGTTATGATACTTTTAGTGAAACAAAAACAAAAAACATTGCTACTTATAATGATTATGTAGAAAAGAAAAATAAAACACTACCACCTGATGAACAAATTAAGAAAATGCCATTTATTGTTGTAATAATAGATGAGTTAGCTGATCTTATGTTAGTTGCTAGTAAGGATGTAGAGGCATCTATTATGAGAATTACGCAGATGGCTCGTGCGGCGGGAATTCATTTAATTATTGCAACACAAAGACCATCAACAGATGTAATTACTGGTGTTGTAAAAGCGAATATTCCAAGTCGTATTTCCTTCGCTGTTTCTAGTAGTATTGATTCACGTACTATTCTTGATATGACAGGTGCAGAAAAATTACTTGGTAAAGGAGATATGTTATTCTTACCAATGGGAGAAGCAGATCCAGAACGTATTCAAGGGGCCTTTATTTCTGATGATGAGATTAAAAGAATTATTGATTATACTATTGAACAACAAAAAGCAGAGTATGATCAAGGCTTTATGAATTTGTCTAGTGATAGTGAAAAATCAGCTTCACAAAAAGAAGATATGGCTCAAACGGAAGAATATGATGATCCTTTATATAACGAAATAGTAGAGTTTGTTATTGAAACAGGTAAAGCTAGTGCTTCACTTTTACAGAGAAGATTTAAAGTGGGTTATAATAGAGCGGCAAGAATTATTGATTTATTAGAAGAACGAGGCATTATTGGGCCACCTAATGGATCTAAGCCTAGAGAAGTATTAGTTAAATTAGATGATAATGCTAGTGATGAATAGATTATATTTTTAAGTAAAGTATAGATTAATGTCTATACTTTTTTATACAAGATAGCACAAGAAAAAGACAAGAAAATATTAAAAAGTACAAGAAATGCTTTACAAATATAACTAATAATGTTACTATTTATACAGGAGGTAGATAAAGATGACGATAAGTGCACAACTACAAGAAAAATTACTTGAATATCTAAGTGATGGGAAAAATCATAGTGTTAAAGAAATGAAAGAATATTTAAGAAATGTAAA